>CAZTAI010000046.1:0-8352 GCA_964611555.1 uncultured Chloroflexota bacterium
CCGTTCAGCCTGGACGAACTGGTCGACGCGTTCGAGCGGGTCGAGGCTGCGGGCCTACGCGAACAACGCGCGGCGATCGTGGCTCAAGGCTTTGTTCTCTGGGACACCGTCGCGGGCAGTGCTTTCGCCGATGGAACGTGGGTGATCAACGTCACGCTGAGCGCGCAGCGGAGCGCCACCGCTCCCATCGGCGCGTCCCTGACGTACCAGTACGACCCAAGCACCGGCGAGGTCAGGGAGCTGCGCCGCTTCGGCTTCTGATCCGGTGGATCAGCCCGCCGCTTCGATCGGCGCTACGTGCGTCGCAGCGTCACGACCCGCACTCCCGCGAGGATCACCGCGCCACCCACGAGCTGCAGTGGGTGGGGCCGTTCACCGAGGAGCAGGAACGAGAGCGAGACTCCCGCGATCGGTACGAGATAGCCCACCAGCGAGCCGAGGCCCGCACCGAAGCGACGCACCGCCCAGAGGTAGAGCGCGAAGGCCAGGACCGTTGCGGCGAGGGCCAGGAACACCACGAGCGTCCACGCGCTCGCCGGCCACGACGGAACGTCGGCGTAGCCGTGCTCGAGGAGGCCGAGCGGGAACAGCATTGCCGCGCCGATGGTGACCGTGAGTGCGGTGAAGGCGATCGGCGACTGGTCGCGCATCGCGACCGACCCGACGACGCTGTACACCGCCCAGCACAGCGCGCCGCCAAGGAACAGGAGATCGCCGATGAGCCGCTCGAGGGACAGACCCGTCGACAGGGTCGCCTGGCCACCCGCGATCACGAGCGCGCTTCCGGCGCTGGCGAGCGCGAGCCCCAGCACCTTCCGCCGCGTGAGCGGCTCCCCGATGAAGGTCGCGGCAACGGCGGTGAGCACGGGAATGGCCGTCGGGGTGATGAGCGCGCCGTCGCTCGCGGGAGCGATGGTCAGGCCGATGAAGACCATCGCGTTGTAGGCGAAGATCCCGAAGAAGGCGCCCAGGAAGACGTACCGCGAGAAGACGGCGCCGAGCGGGGTTCGCGTGATGCGAACGATCGCGAGGAGCACGACGGCCGCGATGGTGAATCGCAGCGCAGACATCTCGAGCGGCGGGACCTGTGCGACGACGACCTTGCCTGCGACCCACGTGCCGCCCCACGCAAGCGCGCACGTCGCGTAGACGAGCGGGACGACGAGCGAGCGGTCCACCTTGCGCTCAGCCTATCGGCGGCACGCGTCGCACGCGGATACGATCGCAACGTGCCGCGCCGCGTGCTCATCACGGGGATCACGGGCTTCGCGGGCAGCCACCTCGCCGAGCGGCTCGTCGCAAGTGGCGATGAGGTACACGGGATCGCGCACGAGCCGCCGCCTCATCCATACCTCGCGGCCGTCGCCGACCGCGTGCGCATCCACGAGGCCGACATCCTCGACCCGGTCGCGGTGCGTGCGGCGGTGGACGCCGCGCGACCAGCGCTCATCTATCACCTGGCTGGTCAAGCCGTGCCGACCCTCGCCTCGGCGGATCCGCTCGCCGCGGTCCGCGTCAATGTCATCGGCACCTCGAACGTCACCGCGGCGCTGGAGTCCGCGCCCGACGCGCACCTGGTCGCCGCCTCGAGCGCCGATGTGTATGGCATCCCTGAGCGATCGCCGGTGGGGGAGGACGAGCCACTCCGTCCGACCAACGTGTACAGCGCGACAAAGGTCGCGGCGGAAGCGGTCCTGCGGGATGCGGGACGCCGCGGGCGGCGCGTCACGATCCTCCGCCCGTCCAATCAGATCGGCCCGCGTCAGCACCCGCGCCTCGCGGCATCCGAGTTCGCGCACCGCATCGCGGAGGCCGAAGCCGGCCTCGCGGAGCCGGTGATCAGGCACGGGCAGCTCGAACCGCGGCGCGAGTTCGTCGATGTGCGCGACATGGCCGCCGCCTACGAGGCCGCGGGCGCGCTGGACCACACCGGCGCGGAGGTGTTCAACGTCGGTGGCTCCGTCGCCTCGATCGGGGAGCTCCTCGAGATCCTGATCGGGCTCGCGCGCATTCCCATTCGCACCGAGTTCGATCAGGACCGGGTGCGCGCCGGTGTCCCGGATGCGCTCGTCCTCCGCAGCGAGCGATTCAGGGCAGCGACCGCCTGGCGGCCGGTCCGTCGGCTCGATCAGTCGCTCTCCGATACCCTCGACTTCTGGCGAAGAGAGTTAGCGAGCGAGGATCCGGCTTCGCCGGTCCGAGCGAGCTCATGACCGATCGAGCGGAGCGAGCATCCGCGGCGAGCGGATGGAAGAGAGGCTCGTGATGCCAAGGATCGTCTTCGGTACCGATGGCTGGCGCGCGCGGATCGCGGAGGAGTACACCTTCGACGCCGTCCGCATCTGTGCGCAGGCCGTCGCCGAGTGGGTCCGCAGCGCAGGTGGCTCGGAGCGCGGCGTGGTGATCGGCTACGACAGGCGCTTCGCCTCCGAGCACTTCGCCGCAGCGGCGGCCGAGGTCGTCGCGGCGAACGGCGTGCGCGTGCATCTATCGTCCACCGCGGCACCGACGCAGTCGTTCTCGTGGGCCACGATGAGGCGAAAGGCCAAGGCAGGGATCGTCATCACCGCGAGCCACAACCCCTGGTACGACAACGGCTTCAAGGTGAAGACCGAGACCGGCTCCGCGGGGCCTCCGGAGATGCTCAAGGCGCTCGAGGCGATCATCCATCCGCTCGAGGAGAGCGGGAAGCGGATCGATCGGCTCGACCTCGACGAGGCGAAGAAGAAGGGCCTGGTCGAGACGTTCGATCCCGCGCCCGATTACCTCGCGCGGGTCAGCGAGCTCTTCGACCTCGAGGCCTTCCGGCACGCCGGCTACACGATCGTGTGCGAGCCCCTGTATGGCAGCGCGAGCGGGTGGTTTCCGCGCATCCTCGGCGGCGGCCGGACGAAGATCGTGGAGCTGCATGCCGAGCGCAACCCGTACTTCGGAGGCGTGAACCCCGAGCCTATCCCGCCGAACATCAACGAGTTCCTGGCGCGCATCCCCGCCGAGAACGCGCACGTCGGCCTCGCGGTCGATGGCGACGCCGACCGCGCCGGACTCGCCGACGAGACCGGCCGCTTCATCACCACTCTGACCACCTACGCGCTGCTCATGTGGTACCTGATAGAGGTCCGCAAGCTCCGCGACCCCGTGGTCAAGACCGTGAACATCACCTCCATGGTGGATGTGCTCGGCAAGAAGTACGGAGTGCCGGTGCACGAGGTGCCGGTGGGCTTCAAGTACGTCGGCGCGAAGATGCAGGAGACCGGCGCGATGATGGGTGGCGAGGAGTCCGGAGGGTTCGGGTTCGCCATGCACATGCCCGAGCGCGACGGCATCGTCGCCGACCTCTTCTTCCTCGACCTCATGCTGAAGATGCGGAAGAAGCCATCGGAGCTGGTCGCGGAGCTGATGGACCTCGCCGGCCCGTCCGCCTACCTGCGACGCGACGTTCATTTCGACCGCGAGGGCTATCCGGAGCACAAGAAGCGGATCATGTCCGAGCTCCAGGGCGCCGCGCCGAAGGAGCTGGCCGGCAAGGGGGTCGAGCGTGCGGTGATGCTCGAGACCAAGGACGGCGCCAAATTCTTCCGCGAGGACGGCTCGTGGCTGCTGGTGCGCCTTTCCGGGACCGAGCCCCTCGTGCGCGTGTACGCCGAGACCAAGAGCGACCGCGACCTCGCGCCGCTGCTGGACGCCGGCGAGCGGCTGATAGGAGCCAAGTAGTGGACACGAGTGCCATCGACACGGTCGAGCGCATCCGGGCGGGCGACCCCGAGGGGATGCTCGATCGGATCAAGGAGCTGCCTCAGCAGGTCCGCGATGCCTGGGCGATCTCGAAGAAGGCGCAGATCCCGCCCGCCTTCGGCGACGTGCGCAACATCGTGCTCTCGGGCATGGGCGGGTCCGCCATCGGCGGCGACCTCGCCGCCGCGATCCTGGCCGGTGAGCTGCGCGTTCCGATGAGCGTGCACCGCGACTACGGCCTCCCGGCGTACGTCGGTCGCGACACGCTGGTCATCGCCTCGTCCTACTCCGGGAACACGGAGGAGACGCTCTCGGCGTTCGAGGAGGCACGCAAGCGCGGCGCGAAGGTCATCGCGATCACGACCGGCGGCCGTGTCGCTGAGCTGGCCCAGGCGGCCGGCTTCCCGCTGGTCACGTTCTCCTACAAGGCACGGCCGCGCGCGACGCTCGGCTACTCGCTCACGCTCGTGCTGGGCGTGCTCGCGCGCGCGGGCCTCGCTCGCGACCTCTCCGCCGAGATCGATAGCGCGCTCGCAGACGTGGCCAAGCTCCAGGAACGGGTGCATGAGGGTGCGCGGACGAACGACGCGAAGAAGCTCGCCGCGGCCACCGCTGGCAAGATCGTGTTCGTCTACGGCGCCGGCGCGATGGGCGTGATGGCCCGGCGTGTGAAGGGCCAGTGGAACGAGAACGCCAAGAACTGGGCGGCCTACGACGTGATGCCCGAGCTCAACCACAACGCGGTGGTCGGCTTCCCGGAGCCGCCCATCGCCAAGCAGGCGTTGGCGGTCCTCATCCTTCGCAGCACGCAGGACCTCGGCCGCCACCGCGTGCGTTTCGAGGTCACCAAGGAGCTCCTCGACAAGGCCGGCATCGAGCACCACACGCTCGAGCTGCCCGGGCAGAGCGCGCTCTCCGAGATCCTCCAGATGACGTACTTCACGGACCACGTGTCCTTCTATGTGGCCCTGCTGAACGGCGCGGACCCCTCTCCGAACACCTCGATCGACTTCCTGAAGGACCGACTCGCCAAGGCGTGACCGCCTTCGCGTACTGCCCCAAGGACGGCACCAAGCTGGTGGCCACGCGCATCGACGGCCGGGACCGGCCGGGGTGCCCCGTGTGCGGCTTCGCCGACTTCCTGCACGTCCAGATCGGCGCGAACACGATCGTGCAGCGGGATGGGAGCGTGTTGATGGTGCGGCTCTCGTACGGCCCGCGCGAGGGACGCTGGGCGCTGCCCGGCGGGCTTGTCGAGCAGGACGAGACGCCCGAGGAGGCCGCGGTACGTGAGACGGAGGAGGAGACCGGATTGGTCGTGGAGATCGAGGGCCTGCTCTCGATCACGCGCCGGTCGCCCGCGCCGATCATCGTCGTCACGTATCGCGCGCGGATCACCGGCGGCGAGCTCCGGATCGCGCCGGAAGAGGTCTCGGAGGCCGCCTTCTTCCCCGCGGATCAGCTCCCGCCACTCGAGGAGATCGCCTGGCCCTCCACCATCCACGGCCTCGACGCGTGGCGGGCCTTCGAGCGCGCCAGGCCGTAAGACCGGCAACTTTTCGAGCGTTTTTTGCCGGTTTCCGCGGTCCGATGAGGGGACTATCGTGGCCAGCGACCGATCAGGGCGTGTCGCGCCGACGAGTAGGACTTAAGGGAGGCAGCGCATGTACTCCAGCCTCATCTCCATGGTCGAGAAGGCGAAGCGTTACGCAGAAGAGCCGGAACGCATCACCATCCGGGACCTCGAGATCGACTTCCGCGGCAACAACGGATCGCACCGTGTAGGGCTGCGGGGAGACCAGTGGAATTGCGAGTGCGATCACTTCAAAGCCCATGCGCTCTGCGCCCACGTCATGACACTCCAGCGGCTCTTCGGCACGCATATGCGTGACGAAGTGCGGTACACGCAGGAGAAGGTCACCGCCTAACATCGCGGACTCGCGAACTCGCGGTCACAATTGAATACGCGGGCCATCAGCGAAGCCGGTGAGAGTCCGGCAGGGTCGCGCCACCGTATCGGAGCCATGACTCCGAACTCGGGTCGCCTGATGTTCCGCTCGCGGCCAAGACACCTTCGCGTGAAAGGGGTCAGGTCAGATGGATATCAGGCGTCGCGGCCTTCTAGTCCTGCTCTTCGCTGCTCTCGCGTCTTCCTGTGGCGTCGGCTCACTACCACCAGGGGTACCCGAGCCCCAACCCACGTTGACCGTTGCGCCCACCGGGTCGCCCGCAGCGTTCCCCGTCACCATCCGCGACTTCCAGGACCGCGCGACCGTCATCAAGAGCCGGCCCGAGCGCATCGTCTCGATCGGCCCTTCCAACACGGAGTTCCTCTTCGCGCTCGGAGCGGGCGAGCGCGTCGTCGGCGTCGATGACTTCTCGAACTTCCCGGCGGAGGCGAGCTCCCGCGAGAAGGTCGGTGGCGTCAAGGTCAGCCTCGAGAAGGTCGTATCCCTGCGTCCCGACCTCGTCGTCACGGTCAAGTTCTCGGACGGCACCATCGAGGGGATCGCCGCGAGCGGCATCCCTGTCCTGGTCATCGACCCGCAGCGGCTGCTCGACATACCGCGCACCGCGGTGGTGCTCGGCACGGCCGTAGGCGCCGATGGCCAGGCGCTCGCTTCGGACATCGATCGGAAGCTGGAGGCGCTCCGCGCGCGAACAGCGTCGATCACGCCGAAGCCGCGTGTCTTCCACGAGGTCGACGCGTCGGATCCGGCCAAGCCGTTCACGGTCGGACCCGGCTCGTTCATCCACGAGCTGATCGAGATCGCCGGCGGAACGAACATCGCCGCCAGGACCGGCAGCGCCTATCCACAGCTCTCGGTCGAGGAGATCGTCAGCGCCGACCCCGAGGTGATCGTGCTCGGCGACGCCGACTACGGCGTGACCGCGGAGCAGGTCGCCGCGCGTCCTGGATGGTCCGGCGTCACCGCGGTGCGCACCGGTCGCGTGCTGCCGGTCAGCGGGGATCTGGTCAGCCGTCCGGGACCCCGCGTCGTCGAGGCCGCCGAGCTGTACGCCAAGATCCTCCACCCGGGGGTGTTCCGCTGACCGGAGCCGTCGCCGTCATCGAGCGGCGCGGCCTCGCGTACCGCATGCCGCTGGTGCTCGCGAGCCTGGCCGCGCTGCTCGTGCTGAGCGGCGCGGTCGGACTTCTGCTCGGAGCGGTCCCGCTCGACCCGGACGTCATCCTCGCGGCGCTGTTCGGCTACGGCGATGCGGCCACGGTGACGATCGTCCGGGACCTGCGCCTCCCGCGAGTGCTCGCGGCGGCGGTCGTCGGAGCGGCGCTGGCCGTGGCCGGTGCGCTGCTGCAGGGGCTCACGCGGAATCCTCTTGCGGATCCGTATGTCACCGGCAGCTCCGCGGGTGGGGCGCTCGGCGCGATCCTCGCGGTCGCTGTACTCGGCCCGCTCGCGGGCGCGGCCGTGCCCATCGCCGCGTTCGCGGGCGCCCTCGTCGCCGTTGCCGCCGTGTGGCAGGTCGCCCGGCTCGGCGGCCGCACCACCGTGCTCACGGTCCTCCTCGCGGGGGTCGTGTTCACCTCCTTCGCCGGAGCGGTCATCACGCTGCTGCTGGTGGCGAGCGACCGGTTCGCCATCCGGGTCCGCAGCGTCATCGACGTCCTCGTCGGTGCGGTGACGATCCGCGGGACTGCCGAGCTGGTGACCGCGACGGCGATCGTGGTGCTCGGGATCGCGCTGGCGATCGCGCTCGCGCCGCGCGTCGACGCCTACGCCTTCGGCGAAGAGACCGCCGCCACGCTGGGCGTGGACACGGATCGCACGACAGGCCTGGTGCTCGCTGCCTCGGCGCTCCTCTCCGGCGCGGCCGTCGCGCTCGCCGGCCTTGTCGGATTCGTCGGCCTCGTGGTGCCGCACGCGATGCGCGCGCTGGTAGGTGCCGGGCACCGGCGGCTCATCCCGACCGCCGCGCTGGCGGGAGCCTCGTTCCTCGTGATAGCAGATGCTGGTGCCCGTGTGGTGCTCGCGCCCGCGGAGCTCCCGGTCGGTGTGGTCACGGGGATCGTCGGCGCTCCCTTCTTTCTGATCCTCCTGGTGCGGTCACGGCGGATGCTCGTATGACCTCGCTCGCTGGCGAAAGCCTTCGCGCCGGGTATGCCGCAGCTGACGTCCTGCGGGGGATCGACCTGGATCTGGAAGCCGGGGCGGTCACCGCGCTGGTCGGTCCGAACGGCGCGGGGAAGTCGACACTGCTGCGCTGCCTCGCGGGGCTGCTGCGTCCGCGCGCGGGCCGCGTGCTCCTCGATGGCGCGGACCTGCGCACACTCGATCGCGGCGCTATCGCGCGCCGCATTGCCGTCGTCCCGCAGTCGTTCGAGACGATCTTCCCGTTCACGGTCCGCGAGGTCGTCGCCCTCGGAAGGAGCGCGCGCCTCGGTCTGTTCGGCCTTCCCTCGCGCGCGGATGCGCTCGCGGTCGAGCGGGCCATCACGGAGCTGGACCTCAGCGCGCTGGCGACGCGCGCGCTGGATGAGATCTCAGGTGGCGAACGCCAGCGCACGGTGCTGGCGATGGCGCTCGCACAGGACGGCGATGTCCTCCTGCTCGACGAGCCGACCGTCCACCTCGATCCGGCGCATCAGCGCGACAC
>CAZTAI010000046.1:8452-10365 GCA_964611555.1 uncultured Chloroflexota bacterium
CCTTATAGGATCACGCGCGACCTATGATCTCGTTCACCGAGCAGCGACCACCTCTCAAAGGAGCTTCCTTGCTGTTCGCGCTGCTCGTCGCGGGTGCACTCACGATCGGATCCGCTGGAACGCCCTCGCGGGCGTCCGAGCTGTCAGTTGCCCGTGGCTCCAGCGCGCAGACGGCTACCTGCACCGACGAAGTGGGCCCCGGGATCGCGCCGCCGGCCAGCGTGACGACCGGGATCCCCGGCTATCACGCGGCCTGGTACGGACAGAGCGGCTACCCGACGCTCTGTCCGGGCAGCGCCGCGCTGGCCACGGTCGCCTTCATCAACACCGGCAGCCTCGGCTGGTACGCGGGCAAGCCGGGCGAGACCGCATACCTCGGGACGTGGGGTCCCGAGCCCGGCCAGGATCAGCCAAGCGTCCTCGGCGGTGTCGCCACCGGGTGGCCAAGCGCCAACCGGGTCGCCACGCAGCCGGCCGCATACGTCGGTCCCGGACAGGTCGCCTGGTTCCAATTCACGGTCAAAGCCCCGGAGAAGCCGGGCGTATACCGCCTCGCGCTGCGGGCGCTGATCGAGGGCACGCAGTGGCTCGAGGACTACGGCGTGTTCTGGTACGTGACGGTCAAGTCGCCGGACGGCTCGCTCCCGCCGGCCCCGGTCGAGGCCACGGCCCGCACCTATCGCCCGACGATCGACGCCGACGGATCGCGCTCGTTCCGAGCCAGCGCGCTCATGTACCACTACGTCGGCGCGCTGCCGGCCGACGCAGACAAGTTCCGCATCGACCTGACCGTGAGCCCCGCGGAGTTCGAGGAGCAGGTCATCTGGCTGAAGGCCAATGGCTACAACGCCATCTCCTCGGTCGATCTCTGGTGGGCCCTGGACACCGGGAACCCGCTACCTCCAAAGCCGGTGATCCTGAGCTTCGATGATGGGCACCTCGACCACTACGAGAACGTGCTCCCGATCCTCAAGAAGCATGGTCTCGTCGGCACGTTCGCGGTGACGGCGAATCACATCGAGCGGCCCGGCTACATGACGAAGGCCATGGTCCGCGCGCTGGCCGACGCCGGCATGGACGTCCAGTCGCACGCCATGGATCACGTGAGCGTGAACCGCCTCTCGCCGGAGGAGCAGGTCTACCAGCTGTGCCTCTCCCGGCAGTTCCTCGAGGAGTGGACCGGCAAGGAAGTGCGCCACTTCATCTACCCGGCCGGCGACTACCTGCCGCTCCCGGCCTCAGCCCTGACGCAGTGCGGCTACCTCAGCGCGTACCGCAAGGACGGCGGGTCCGTGCAGTCCAGCAACTACATGTACGAGCTGCGCCGCTACCGCGTTCGCGGGCAGCAGGGCCTCGCGCCGCTGCTGGTCGCCCTGGCGCAATAGGCCTCAGCCGGCGGCGCGCTCCGCGGGCACCTCGACCGGTCCGCTCCAGCCCCAGTCCCACTGCTTCAGGTCCTCGATGAGCTCGTGGCTCGTGAGATCGAGCGCGATCGGCGTCACGCTGATCTTGCCGGCGCGCACCGCGGCCACATCGGTGCCGGCTTCGGCTTCCCCGCTCACCGCGGGGCCGCCCACCCAGTAGTAGGGGTTGCCGTAGGGGTCTAGCCGCTCGATCAGCTGGTCGTTGTAGACGCGCTTTCCGAGGCGCGTCACCTCCACCCCGAGGATGCGGTCGGCGGGCAGAGCGGGCACGTTCACGTTGAGGAACGCGTCCGGGATGAAGCCGCGCTCGAAGACGTTCCTTGCCAGGAGCGCCGCGAAGCCGGCCGCGGGGCCGTAGTTCAGGTCCGCGCCGAACCCACCGAGGGAGATCGCTATCGAGGGGATGTTCGAGAGCAGGCCCTCCATGGCCGCGGCGACCGTGCCGGAGTACGTGATGTCGTCCCCGAGGTTGGCGCCGCGGTTGATGCC
>CAZTAI010000047.1:0-10182 GCA_964611555.1 uncultured Chloroflexota bacterium
CCAGATCGACCGGAGCGTCGCCGAACTGCACCGTCGCGAACACCGCGGTGACCGAGGCGACGAGCGTCTCGGGCCCCGCGATCTCCACCTCCTGCGGGCGGAACGTGAGCGTCCCGGCCTGGAAGCCCGCGGGAGGCTCGTTCGCGAACCGCGCCTGCACCGGCAGAAGGCGCTCCACGCGGCGCTCGAGACGGATCGGAACGCTGGGCGGATCGATGCCGACCACCGCGACGCGTTCGTCGGCGACGGTGACGACGACCGGCGCGGCCTGCTCCTCGGGACCCGGAAGGATCCCGCTCAGGTCCACGGTGGCGCGCAGGTGATCGGACGCGATCCCGCCGACCGCGACCTCCGGACCGCGCAGCGTCACCGCGACCTCGCCGAGCTGACCGCGGAGCGTGTACCCGGCCGGCACGTCGGGGCGTTCCACCGCGACGCGCCCGTCGAACGCGACGGTCACCTCGGGAGGAGGCAGCGTTCGCATCGCTGACAGCCAGAGCAGCATCGCCACGACGATCGCGGCGCTCTTGAGCGGCACGTCGCCCGTGACCAGGCGCCGGAGGTCGATCCGCCGCCAGCGGGCGAGGCGTGCCCCGCCCATCGGCGCGCGCAGGGTCATGCCGGCTTCGTGCGGAAGGGCAGCGGCTGGATGCGGCTGCGAAGGAGCGAGCTGAGGACGCGTCGCAGGCGCTCTTCGTCCAGGTTGCCGATCATGCGTCCATTGCTCGCGATGGACAGCGCGCCGGACTCCTCCGAGATCACGACCACCACGGCGTCGCTCTGCGCGCTGATCGAGAGTGCGGCGCGGTGGCGCATCCCGTAGCGGTGCGTGAAGCGCTCGGGCGTCTCATCGAGAGGCAGCAGGCACGCCGCGGCCACGACGACCGCGCCGCGCACGATCACCGCACCGTCGTGGAGCGGCGAGCGCGCCATGAAGATCGACGCCAGCAGCTCCGCGGTGAGCTTGCCGTTCACCGGGACGCCCGTCTCGCTGTAGTCCTGCAGGCCCGTGCCGCGCTCGATGACGATGAGCGCGCCGTTCGACTGCTGCTTCACCAGCAGAGCGCCGCGCACGACCTCCTCGACGACCAGGTCCACCTCTTCCTCGGACGTCGGCGCGAGCAGCCGGTCGAGCGCTCCGAGGCGACCCAGCTGGCCGAGCGCGCGGCGCAGCTCGGGCTGGAATATGACGGGGATCGCGACGAGGGCTGCAACACCGAGGAACTGAAGGGCCAGCGTGGTGAGCGTGAGCTCGAGCACGACGGCGATCACGTAGATCACGACGAGTACCAGCACTCCGAGTAGCAGCTGCACCGCGCGCGTGCCGCGGATCAGAAGGAACGCGTAGTACACGGCCACCGCGACGATGAGGATGTCGACGATGTTGTTCCAGCCGAGCTGCTGGTCGGGGATCAGCGCGGCCAGGAACTCGCGCAGCCGATCCATCAGAGGGTCTGGCCGATCCGCTCGACCTGCGCGGCCCGCTCCTCCTCGCCGGCGAGCTGAAGCACCCGCGAGAGGAGCGTGGCGCGCTCAGTGGCGATCTCACGGCGCCCGAGCGCGCTCGCCACCGCGATGAGCTCGAGCGCGGCGTCGTGTACCGCTGTGCCGGACGCGACGAGCGCCAGGAGGAGGTCGCTCGCGGCGTGCGTCTTTCCGCTGTCGAGAAGTGCGGACGCCGCTGCGATCGCCGCGTCGCCGGCGCCGGGATCCTTGCTCGCGATCAGCCT
This sequence comes from uncultured Chloroflexota bacterium, assembly GCA_964611555.1. Classification (GTDB taxonomy): domain Bacteria; phylum Chloroflexota; class Limnocylindria; order P2-11E; family P2-11E; genus GWC2-70-10. The sequence goes on from CAZTAI010000047.1 coordinate 1,731, forward strand.
CGCCGCGCGCTCTTCGAGTGCGAAGGCGTCCGCCTCGGTCGCCGGCGGCGGTGAGGCAGCTGGCGGCGCAGCGGCGGCTGCGGCCCACACCTCGGTCGTTGCCGCCGCTGGCGCGCTCCACGCGTCAGCCGGTGCCTCGCGCGCTGTGGGCGCCTCGACCGAAGGCTCCGAGGTGGCGCGACCGAAGAGCGCGGTGCGCTCGTCCAGGACGGGACGTGGCGCACGTGCCTCGACCACTGGAGCGGGAGGCGGCGGAGGCGCGGCATCGCCCGGGCTGAGCGTGCGTTTGCCGAGCCCGAGCGCGCGGGCCATCTCCCCGAGCGCGGGGATCTCGCCGAACGTCTCGAGCGCGTACATCGCTTCCAGCTTCGCGCGCTCGGGGTCGCCCGCTGTCAGCTCGAGCTGCGTGAAGCGGACGTACTCCGCCGCGGCGCCACTGATATCGCCGGCCAGGGCCATCCCTGCCGCAAGGCGGCGATGCGCCGAGAGGTCGAGCGGGTCGAGCTGCACCGCTTCTCGGAGCAGGTCGATGGCGATCGTGCGCTCGCCCGTCTTGGAAAGGACGGCGGCGCCCTCGCGCAGCGTGGCCAGGGCCGCCGCGCGGTCGCCGAGCTCGACCTGGACGCGCGCCAGTCCGCGGTATCCGCCGTCCGCTTTCGGGAACTTGGACACCAGGTAGCGGAACTGCTCCTCTGCCTGACGCAGCCGCCCGGCCTGAAGGTGCTTCAGACCTGAAGCGAGCGCGACCTTGTAGTTGAAGTCCTGGACGGTCTTCACCGTTACTAGTGTGCTCCCGCCGTACGCGTGCCCGCTACGCGGGCCGGTGGCAGCTCTAGCGCTTCGTGAACTGCGGCGCCTTGCGGGCGCGCTTCAGTCCGGGCTTCTTGCGCTCCTTGGCGCGCGGATCACGGGTCAGCAGTCCGGCCTTGCGCAGCGCCGAACGGTGCTCCGGGTCCACCTGCAGGAGAGCGCGCGCGACGCCGTGCGAGATCGCACCGATCTGGCCGCTGAGGCCGCCGCCTTGCACCTTCACCATGGCGTTGAAGCGGCGGACGCTGTTCGTGACCTGGAACGGCAGGAGCGCGCGGTCGGACGTGTTGCCCTTGCCGAAGTAGTCCTCGAGCGCCTTGCCGTTCACGATGACGTTGCCGTCACCGGGGACGAGACGCACCCGCGCGATGGAAGTCTTGCGCCGTCCGGTGCCCTGGAAGTAAGGAGCGGTCTTCATGCGGTGGCCTCCTTGGTGATGGGCTCCGGACGCTGTGCCTCGTGCGGGTGCTCCGGGCCGGTGTAGACGAAGAGCTTGCGGACCATCTTCTCGCCGAGCCGGTTGCGCGGAAGCATCCCGCGGACGGCGCGGCGGATGACCTCCTCGGGACGTCGCTCGAGCAGCTGCTCCAGGGTCTCGGCCCTGAACCCGCCGGGGTAGTTCGAGTGCCGGAAGTACTGCTTGGCCTTGAGCTTCTTGCCGGTCACGCGGATGCGGGAGGCATTGACCACGACCACCGCGTCACCTACGTCGAGGTGCGTGCTGAAGGCGGCCTTGTGCTTGCCGCGGAGAAGAGAGGCGATGCGGGTGGCAAGGCGGCCCAGGATGGCGCCGTCAGCGTCGACGACCCACCAGCGCCGCTCGATGTCACTCGGCTTGACCGTGTATGTGCTCACTCTTCTCGCCCTTCCGCTCTATTCGTCTTCTTCGTTCTCGCCTGTCCGCTCCGGCGCTCCGTCGTAGCTCACTCGGATGAGGCAGAGCCCCTGCGCCGGTGCGCTCGGGCCCGCCTGGGAGCGGTCCCGGGTCGCCACGATCTCCCCCACCCGCCCGACCGGGATCTGTCCCCGCCCGACCCAGAGAAGGGTACCCATGATCGCCCGGACCATCCCGCGGAGGAACCCATCCGCCTCGATCGTGAAGCGGAGGAGCGACCCCTCGCGCGACCACTCCGCCGTGCGCACCGTCCGTACCCCTCCAGGCCCGATGGCGAAGGAGGAGAAGTCCTGACGGCCCACCAGCAGCGCGCTGGCCGTGCTCATCGCGGGCTCGTCGAGCGCTCGAGGGAGCCAGTGCTCCCGAAGGCGCTCGAGCGGCTCGCGCTGTGGCGCGTTCCGGATCCGGTATTCATATGTGCGACCCGTCGCCGAGTAGCGTGCGTGGAAGTCCGCGCCCGCCTGCTCGACGTCCCGTATCGCGATCTCCGCTGGAAGGAGGGCGTTGACCCCCCGTCCGATGGTCGCCTCGTCCAGTCTCGTGTCCGCTCTGAAGCTGATGACCTGGCCCGTCGCGTGGACCCCCGCGTCGGTCCGGCCTGCGCCCACGAGCTTGATCGGTTGATCGCAGATGCTCGAAAGCGCTCGCTCCAGCTCGGCTTGCACCGTCGGCGCGTTCGGCTGCGTCTGGAACCCGGCGTACCGCGTTCCGTCGTAGCCGGCGATCGCCTTGTAGTTCCTAGGCAGGTGCTGCTTTCTTGGTCTTCTTCGTGCTTGCCTTCTTCGCGGTGGTCTTCTTATCGGCCGGCTTGTCAGCGTCGCCGTCGGTCTTCTTGGCGCGGCGGAACGGCAGACGGCGCTTCGGAGCGGCCTCTTCGCTAGCAGCCGCCGCGGTCTTCTTCTCTTCCTCGTGGCCCGGCATGAGCTCGAGGAGCACCACCGGGGCGGCGTCGCCGACGCGGCGGCCGACCTTCGTGATCCGCAGGTATCCGGAGTTGCGGTCCGGATAGCGCTGCGCCAGGTCGGTGAAGAGCTTGTCCACGAGCAGCGGCTCGGGCAGCCACGCGAGCGCGCGGCGGCGGGCCGGCAGCGAGCCGTCCTTGCCCAGGCCGATCATCTTGTCGACGAAGCGGCGGATCTCCTTGCCCTTGGCCTCGGTCGTCTTGACCCGCTCGTAGCGGAGCACGGACACGGTCAGGTTCCGCAGCATTCCCTTGCGGGCACCCGTCTCGCGCCCGAACTTCCGCTGGTGGATCTTATGCGGCATCCGTTATTCGTCCTCGAGGGTCCCGCGACCCGTGACCACGCGCTCGTTGTTGTCGCCGGGACGGTTGCCCTCATCGGGCTCGTCCCCGAGCTCGCCAAGGCTGACCGGCTGCTCCGTCTCGTCGACGTCCACCCCGGTCTCGCCCTCGTCGCCCTCTCCCGCGCTGACCTGTAGCCCGCCCTCGGGCGCCTCGATGAAGCCGCGGAGCACGAGGCGCTCCTTGATCTCATCCAGCGACTTCTTCCCGAAGTTGCGCATGCGGAGCAGCTCCTCGTCGGGCGTCTGCAGGAGCTGACCGACCTTGGTGATGCCGTGGCGCTTCAGCGAGTTGAACGCGCGCTGCGGTAGGTCCAGGTCCTCGATGGGCATGTCGGCGATGGCCGGCGGCAGCGAGACGCCGTCAGCGCGTGCGGCCTGCGGGATCGCGGGCTGCGCCCGCGTGAGCCCGGCGAACAGCGTGAACTGCGATACGAGGACCTGCGCGCCCTGCGCGACGGCTTCGTCCGGCGGCGTGGTGCCGTCCGTCCACACGTCGAAGATCAGCCGGTCGTAGTTGGTGACCTGGCCGACGCGGGTGTTCTCGACGGTGAAGTTGACCTTGCGGACCGGGCCGAAGAGCGCGTCGATCGGGATGACGCCGATCGGCAGCCCCTCGCGACGGTCGCCGGAGACGAAGCCGCGGCCGGTCTCGACCGTCAGCTCCATCCAGAGCGACGCCTCCGGCTCGAGGGTCGCGATGTGCGCGTCGGTGTTCACGATCTCGACATCGCTGGTCGTCTGGATGTCGGCTGCGGTGACCTCACCGGGACCTTCCTTCTCGAGGACCAGGGTCACCGGCTCGGTGGCGAAGGAGCGCAGGCGGATGGTCTTGAGGTTCAGGACCATCTCGACCACGTCTTCCTTCACGCCGGGGATCGTGGAGAACTCGTGGGCCACGCCCCGAACGCGCGCCGCGGTGATCGCGGCGCCGGGCAGCGACGACAGGAGCACCCGCCGGAGCGAGTTCCCGAGCGTGGTGCCGTACCCGGACGGGAGCGGCTCGCAGACGAAGCGCGCGTAGCGGTCATCGCCTTCGAGACGCTCGATCTTTGGGTATTCCAGCTCGACGATGGACATGTATTCCTCTCTTCCAGGCGCGAGCGCGCCCAAGGGCCGCGGGTCTATCGCGAGTAGTGCTCGACGATGAGCTGTGTGTCGACCTGCGTTTCGATCTGCTCGCGAGTCGGCGTGGTCACCATCTTGGCCGTGAAGCTGTCGGGATCGACCTCGAGCCAACCCGGCCGCGCCTGTGTCTTGGCCCACGCCAGAGCGTCCTTGAAGTACTGAAGACCGCGGCTCGCCTCCCGGATCGTCACGACGTCCCCGGAGATGATGCTGTGGCTCGGGATCCGCGCCGAGCGCCCGTTCACGTGCACGTGTCCGTGACCGACGATCTGACGCGCCTGCGCGCGCGACTTGGCGAAGCCGCAGCGGTAGATGACGTTGTCCAGGCGCGACTCCAGCAGCACGAGCAGCTGGTCGCCGGTGGCGCCCTTCGTCTCGAGCGCGCGGTCGAACGTGTTGCGCATCTGGCGCTCGAGCACGCCGTACATCCGGCGCGCCTTCTGCTTCTCACGCAGCTGCAGCGCGAAGTCCGAGACCTTGCGCCGACGCTGCTGGTGGACGCCGGGCGGCGACGGCCGCCGCTCGAGCGTGCACTTCGTGATGCACTTCTCGCCCTTCAGGTACAGCTTCACGCTCTCGCGCCGGCAGAACCGGCAGACAGGACCGGTCGTTCGAGCCATCTCTTCCCTCTCCCTAGACCCGGCGCCGCTTGGGCGCGCGGCAGCCGTTGTGCGGGATCGGGGTCACATCGGTGATCGCCGTGACGGCGAGGCCGGCGGCCTCGAGCGCGCGGATCGCGGCCTCGCGGCCGGCGCCCGGGCCTTTCACGAACACCTCGACTGACTTCATGCCCGCCTCGATCGCCTTCTTCGCGACGTTCTCCGCCGTGACCTGAGCGGCGTATGGAGTGCTCTTGCGGGAGCCCTTCCAGCCCGACGCGCCCGCGGTCGCCCAGCAGACCGTGTTGCCCTGCTGGTCGCTGATGGAGATGACGGTGTTGTTGAACGACGCCTTCACGTGTGCGTGACCGTGCGGGATCGCGCGCCGCTCGCGCTTCTTGCGCGGCGCGGGCGCGGGACGCCCCTCGGCCGGAGCCGCGGGAGCGCGTCCTTCCGCCTTCGCGGGACGTTCCGCCTTCGCGGGACGCTCCGCCTTCGCGGGACGCTCCTCCTTCGCGGGGACCTGCTGCTTGGTGTCCGTGCTCATATCGCTCCCATTAGGTCTTCGACGTCGACTTCTTCTTGCCCGCGACCGTCTTCCGCGGACCCTTGCGGGTACGCGCGTTCGTGCGGGTGCGCTGGCCACGCACCGGGAGGCCGCGCCTGTGGCGCAGCCCGCGGTACGAGCCGATCTCCTGGAGTCTCTTGATGTTCAGCGCCGTCTCGCGGCGCAGGTCGCCCTCGACGGTGTAGGTCCGGTCGATCACCTCGCGGAGGCGCGCGACCTGCGGCTCGGTCAGATCACGCACGCGGATGTTCCCCTCGACCCGCGCCTCTTCGCAGACCTTGCGCGACGTCGTCGCGCCGAGGCCGAAGATGTAGCGCAGCGAGACGTCAACACGCTTGTCGCGCGGGATGTCGACGCCGGAGATACGTGCCATTCCTCTTTACCCCTGCCGCTGCTTGTGCTTCGGCTCGGAGCAGATCACGAGGATCTGCCCTTCCCGGCGGATGATCTTGCACTTGTCGCAGCGCTTCTTGACCGACGCTCGGACCTTCACTTAGTACCTGACCCTTCGAGTGATGCGACCCCGCTTGAGGTCGTACGGCGACAGCTCCACGAGGACCTTGTCGCCCGGGACGACCCGGATGAAGTTCATCCGCATCTTCCCCGAGATGTGCGCGAGCACTTCGTGTCCGTTCTGGAGCGCGACCCTGAACATCGCGTTGGGCAGGGCTTCGGAGACCGTTCCCTCGACCTCGATGACGTCCTTGCTGGGCTTAGTTGCCATGCGCTCCCGATCTTGCCGTTCTCAACTCCGGACACAAAAAGCTCCGCGGTCGATGACCAGCGGGAAAGAGAAGTGTATCAAACATGCTTGGCCGCGCCTACCAGCCGCTGGTTCGGCCCCTTCTCGGCCACCGCCGTAAGGACCACGGCGCCCTTGGGCGTGACGGCGACGGTGTGCTCGAAATGGGCTGAAAGCGACCCATCTGCGGTCACCACGGTCCAGTCGTCCGGCTGCAGGCTGGTCTCCGCCCGGCCCACATTGATCATCGGCTCGATGGCGAGGCAGAGGCCCTCGCTGATCGGCCGGCCCTGCCCCGGGCTCCCGTGGTTGGGGACCTGCGGAGGCTCGTGCATCGCGCGCCCGATCCCGTGGCCCACGTAATTGCGCACAACGCTGTAGCCGTTGCCCTCCGCATAGCGCTGGACGGTCGCGCCGATGTCACCGAGACGGCCGCCCGCACGCACGGCGGCGATCGCCCGCCGCAGTGACCCTTCTGCTGTCGCGATGAGCCGCGCGGCCTCGGCGCTGACCTTGCCGACGGGGACCGTGACCGCGGCGTCGGCGTGCCAGCCGTCCACGATCGCACCCGCGTCGATGCCGACGATGTCGCCCTCGCGGAGCTTCCGCTTCCCGGGGATGCCGTGGACGATCTCCTCGTTGACGCTGGTGCAGATCGTCGCCGGGAAGGGTGGGTACCCGTATCCGAGGAAGGACGACGTGGCGCCGTGCTCCTTCAGCACCTCGCGCGCGATCCGGTCGAGCTCACCCGTGGTGACGCCCGGACGCACCGCCGCGCCGCAGCGCTCGAGCATGTCGGCGACGACCAGGCCCGCCCGGCGCATGGTCGCGATCTCGGACTCGGTCTTGAGCGTCACGAGGTCCTTCATGCGATCGCCTGCGCCACGCGCTCGCTGATCTGGTCGACGTCGCCGACGCCGTTCACCCTGCGCAGCAGGCCCGCCTTTTGGTAGTGATCGACGACCGGCCTCGTCTGCTCCTCGTACACCGCGAGGCGCTTGCCGATGACCTCGGGCGAGTCGTCGCTGCGCGCGCTGGAGCGTCCGCGCGACGTTAGGCGCGAGAGCAGATCATTGTTCGGGACCTCGAGCAGGATCACGCAGCCGAGCGAGCGGCCGCGACCCTGCAGCAGGCCGTCGAGCGCGGTCGCCTGCGCGACCGTGCGCGGGAATCCGTCGAAGACGATGCGCCGCGAGAGCGGGATGCGGGCGAGCCGCTCGTTCACCATGCCGACGGTCACATCGTCCGGGACGTAGTGCCCCTTCGACATGTGCCCCTCGGCGAGGTGGCCCAGCGGAGTGCCGAGGCGCAGGTGATCGCGGAACAGGTCGCCGGTCGAGAGGTGCTCCCAGCCGTGTACGTCGCGTAGCAGCCTCACCTGCGTCCCCTTGCCTGACCCGGGCGGGCCCATGAAGACGAGATCGCCGCCCGCCACCTAGCGGATGAAGCCTTCATACGAGCGCATCAGGAGCTGGGCCTCGAGCTGCTTCATCGTCTCGACGACGACGCCGACGATGATGAGGATGCTCGTCCCACCCAGCCGCAGCTGCTGCACGCCGGTGAGGTCACCGATGAGCGTGGGCATGACGGCCACGAGGCCGAGGAAGAGGGCGCCGCCGATCGTGATGCGCGTGACGACGCGCCCCAGGAACTGGGCCGTCGGCGGCCCCGGCCGGATGCCGGGGATGAACCCGCCGTAGCGCTTGATGTTGTCAGCCACGTCCGTCGGCACGAAGGTGAAGGCCGTATAGAAGAACGTGAACGCGACGGTGAGGATGAAGTACAGGCTGTTGTAGACGAAGATGTTATTGAAGGCGCCCACCGTCGCTTGCGAGAAGTTGCGCAGCCACTCGGTCTCGCTGTTCGTGAAGTACTGAGCGATCTGCGAAGGCAGCAGCAAGATCGAGATGGCAAAGATGATCGGGATGACGCCGGCGCTGTTGACCCGAAGGGGAATGTGCGTGCTCCCGCCCGAGTACATCCGGGTGCCACGCACGCGCTTGGCGTACTGCACCGGGATGCGCCGCTGGCCCTCCTGGATGAACACGATCGCCGCGATGACCGCGATCGCGATGGCGGCGTAGATCAGCAGGATCAGGACGTTCTCCTGGACCTCGATCGTCTGCGAGATCGTGGTCGGGAAGCGCCCGACGATGCCCGCGAAGATGATGAAGCTGATCCCGTTCCCGATGCCCTTCTCGCTGATCAGCTCACCCAGCCACATCAGCAGCAGCGTGCCGGTGGTGAGCGTGGCCAGGATCGAGATCGTCAGTCCGATGTCGCTGAAGCCGAACTCCGGGATGACGCCCGAGCGCTGCATGAACACGGACACGCCGATGCCCTGCAGCAGTGCCATGGGCACGGTGAGGATGCGGGTGTACTGGTTGATGCGGTTGCGCCCGTACTCG
>CAZTAI010000048.1:0-7110 GCA_964611555.1 uncultured Chloroflexota bacterium
ACCGCCGTCGACGCGGTCGTCTCGCCTAACGGGGATGAGCTCTACGTCGCCGTCAAGGGCGACCGCCTCGGCATCGCGGTGGTGCGACTGGCCGACCTGGCGATCGTCCACGTCATCGGCCTCGACGCGGAGCCCTCACGGTTGGTGGTAGCGACGATCTGATCCGACCCTTAGATCCCGCGATCGACCTTGCGCGTACCTTCAGAGAGTGATGCGGACCTCGCTGGCGGTCGCTATCGCGGTCGTCGCCGCGGCGTGCGCGCCGGACACCGGACCCATCGCCGTTCCGCCGTCGTCACCAGGACCGACCACCGCCGCCACGGCGACAGCGGTCCCGCGCGACCCGGTCCTGGCGGACGAGGTGGTCCAGTCCGGCCTGGAGGTCCCGTGGGATCTCGCGTTCGCGCCCGACGGCCGCATGTTCGTCACGGAGCGGCCCGGCAGGGTCGTGATCTTCGAGAGCGGCGAGCCGAACGCGCCTCGCCTCGGCGAGCTGACCGTTCCGGCTGTGCGTCAGGTCAGCGAGTCGGGGCTCATGGGCATCGCCCTCGATCCCACGTTCGAGCGGAGCGGCCTCGTGTACGTATGCGCGTCGCGCGACGTGAACGGCGAGTGGCGCAACCAGGTGCTCCGCCTTCGCGCGACAGGCAACACGCTCGCGTTCGACGGCGTCGTCCTCGGCGAGGGCATGCGCGCGAACCGCATCCACAACGGCTGCACGCTCCGCTTCGGGCCCGACGGCAAGCTGTGGATCTCCATGGGCGAGTCCGGCAGCGGACCGCTGGCGCAGGACGCGAGCTCGCTGAACGGGAAGATGCTGCGCATCAACGCCGACGGATCCATCCCGGACGACAACCCGGTGATGCCCGGCGCGGCCGGACGTACGGCGATCTACACGATGGGCAATCGCAATCCGCAGGGCCTGACGTTCGAGCCCGGCACCGGACGCGCCTTCGAGATCGAGCATGGCGCTAACACGCACGACGAGATCAACGTCCTCGAGGCCGGGGGTAACTACGGCTGGCCCACGGCCTCGGGCCCGGACGCGCAGCGCCGCTTCACGGATCCGCTCTGGTCATCCGGCGGGACCACCATCGCGACCTCGGGCGCCACGTTCGTCACCGGCCCCAGCTGGGGCACCTGGTCTGGCTCGCTCTTCGTCGCGACGCTCAAAGAGAACGACCTGCGCCGCTTCGTGGTCGAGGGAACGACCGTGACGCAGGCCGAGGTCCTGCTCGACAAGAAGTACGGGCGCCTTCGCACGCCGGTGCTGGGACCGGACGGCGCGCTCTACGTCACGACGAGCAACGGATCGGGCGACCGGATCATCCGCATCACCCCGACGCAGTCCGCCTCCTAGGCCCTGGCGAACCGCCCGTCACCCGTCGGGACGATCGACCCGGCCAGAAGCATGTCGGCTATCAGCGTCGCTGCATCGGTCGCCGAGAGCCCGAGGGGCGTCGCGATCGCATCAGCGTCGGCCGGCCCGGCAGCGAGCAGTTCGAGCGTGCGGTCGATCGTGCCGGTGCCGAGTGGCCGCTCCGCACTCGGCGCGATCTCGAGCCGGAGCGGCTCGGAAAGATCGGCAGGAGAAAGAAGCATGAGTGCGCGGCCGTCGGCAATGTATCGGTTCGAGCCCTCCCAGGTGGAGGCACCCAGCGGACCGGGCGCGGCGTAGACCGGCCGGCCGAGTTCGCGCGCCCGGTCCGCCGTTATCAATGCTCCCGAGCCGACCGGCGCTTCGATCACTACAACGACGTTGGCAAGCGCCGCGATCGTCGCGTTGCGCCGCGGGAAGGTCCACGTCCTTGCCCCGAAGTCCAACCCGTACTCGGAAACGAGCGCGCCCCGCTCGCGGATCGCCTGGGCGAGGCGTTGCCGGCGGAACGGTCCGCTCTTCTCGAACGCGAGCAGCCCCTCGCCCAGAACGGCGATCGTCATCCCGCCGGCGGCAAGAGCGGCGGCGTGGACGACCGCGTCGACCCCCTGCGCCAGGCCTGACACGACCACCGCGCCCGCCGCGGCCACGGCGGTCGCCAGCTCGCGGGCGATCCGTGTGCCGTACGGCGTAACGCGGCGCGTGCCCACGATCGCGACATGCGGCAGCCTCTCATCCGGCAGCGTGCCGCGGAGCCACAGCGGATCAGGTGACGATGGCAGATCCCTCAGGCGCCGGGGATAGCCCGGCTCGCCCGGCCGCAGCTCGATCACGTCTGGCCTCGAAGGAGGAGTGCGAGGGCTACGTGCTCAAAGGTGATCGCCTCCTGCGCGGCAAGATCGGCGACGGTGCGCGCTACTCGGAGCACTCGGTGGTAGCCACGCGCGGACATCCGCGACGATGCGACCGCAGTAGCCAGTAGCCCTTCGGTGCGTCCATCGAGCTGGCAATACCGCTCGACCTCACGCTTCGTCATCTCAGCGTTGCAGCGGCGGCCGCCTTTGCCTAGCCGCTCGCGCATACGCCCACGTGCGCGGATGACCCGCTCCCGGACGGTCGCGGATGTCTCCCGCGGTGCCTTGTCGCGGATCTGCGCGAACGGTATCCGCGGGACTCCCACCCGCATGTCGATCCGATCCAGGAGGGGGCCAGACACACGGGCGCGGTACCGCGAGATGGCGTCCGGTAGGCAGTCGCACTGCGCCTCAGCGTCTCCGGCACGACCGCAAGGGCAGGGATTCTGAGCAGCGATCAGCGTGAAGCGAGCCGGGTAAGTCGCTGTGGATCCCGCCCTTGAGATCGTGATCGCACCCTCTTCGAGGGGCTCTCTCATCGTCTCGAGCACGCGCGCGGGGAACTCGGCCACCTCATCGAGAAAGAGCACGCCGCAGTGCGCCAGGCTTACCTCGCCGGGACGTGGTGGCGCTCCGCCCCCAACGAGCGCGAGCCGCGAGGCGGTGTGGTGCGGCGAGCGGAAAGGTCGGGCACTTAGGAGCGGGCGACTCGGATCGGTGAGGCCGGCGACGCTGTGGATCGAACTCACCGTCAGTATCTCGTCCGGCTCGAGGGGCGGCAGGATCGAGCCCAGCCCTCGCGCGAGCATCGTCTTGCCGGTCCCGGGCGGGCCGACGAAGAGAAGATTGTGTCCGCCAGCGGCTGTGATCTCGAGCGCGCGCTTTGGAGTGTCCTGACCCGCGATGTCCGCAAGGTCGACCTCGTACGTTGGGTCACCAGCGAGAGCCGGCGTGGCAGCGGGCGCGACCCGGACGCGGCCGTCGATGTGATCGACCGCCTCACGGAGGGACGACAGCGGGATCGCCTCGCATCCGAGGGCCGCCGCTTCGGGTGCGTTCACGGCCGGTAGATACGCACGACGAAGCCCCCGCTCGCGTCCGTGGAGCACTCGGAGCATCACCCCGCGTACCGGCCGCAGCGCGCCATCGAGCGACAACTCACCGACACAGAGCCCGTCAACGTCCGTCCCGAGCTGCCCGCTCGCACGCAGGATCGCCAGGGCGATGGCGAGATCGAAGCCGCTCCCCTCCTTGCGCCTCTCCGCGGGTGCAAGGTTCACCACGATCCGGCGCAGGGGGAACTCGTAGCCCGAGTTGCGGATCGCCGCCCTGACCCGCTCGCGTGCCTCACTCACGGCGGTATCCGGAAGACCGACGATGGCGAACGTCGGAAGGCCATTGGCCACGTCCGCTTCAACGGAGATCAGCGCTGCTTCGAGTCCCCACACGGCGCAGGCCTCGATACGCGCGACGTGGCTCTTCGGATGATCCAGACCCTCGATGCCCAGAGCCGGCAGCTCGGACCCGATCGCGAGGGCCTCGGCCGCGACCGTGCTCACCCCCGTGTCACGTCCGGGATCGTCGGGTCCCAGTCCTCGTCCCACGCGTCGGAGAGCTCATCTCTCCAATTGGCGACGGCCCTACTGAGCGTGGTGCGGGCGTCTCGCTGCGCGCGCTCCCACCGGATCAGCTCTCCGGAGGACCCTCGGACCCAGGTCTTGGATGCTCGGCGTGCGACGTGGACCAGGACGTCGCGTCTCGCGAGACGTGCCACCCACTCGGCTGCAGACATCGCCTGGACGCCGAGGTCGGCCCCGCCCGAAGCCAGGAGATGTGCCCGTATGAGGCGCGTGGGAACGCTCGTGAGTACGAACAGCTCCGCCCGGGAGTCCGGCGAGCCACCTCCGGACCGCACGACCTTCGACGAGGCTGAGGCAGGGACCTCAGTGATCCACGCGATGCTCGGCGACTCGAAGGACTCGAGGGCGGCGCGCAGGGCCGGGATACGACCCCTTGTCTGCCGGATGAACCGCGCGAGCTCAACGGCGATGGGGTCTTCCGTTTCGGGGTAGTAACGGTCCCGGCCGCTCATCTCTGCGAGCCGGACGAGCCCGACAGCCCTGAGGCGACGGAGCTCCGCCGAGGCCGTCTGGTGCGGCTGACCGGATGCCCGGGCGATCTCACTCGGACCCCACCACCGTGGCGCGGCGGCGAACAGACCCGCCAGGATGGCGGCTCGTGCCCGTGAACCGGTCACGGTGAGCAGCACGTCCCAGCTGTCCGGCGGGTCGGTGGTGTCACTTACGAGCGGCGCGGTGATATGCAGTAGATCGCTGCGGACTTGCAGTGATGCACTGCACATCACCGCCAGGCCCGCCAGAGGGCGCGACCCGCTCGTCGCCTGGCCCAGGCGAGCCCGCAGGCCTTCCCGCGCGCGCTTCCTGCGATGCTTCGATCGGTGGCCGACCCAAAGTCGATCGTGCGACACGGGTACGACCTCGTGTCGCACGCCTATCGGGCCGACAACGCGGCGGATGGCGGATACGAGGAGTGGCTCGACCTCCTCGAGCGGCGGGTCGAGCCGGGCTCAAAGATCCTCGACCTTGGCTGTGGCTGTGGCGTACCCGTAGCTCGGAGGCTGGCCACTCGCTACGCGGTCACCGGCGTCGACATCTCACCGGTCCAGATCGCCCGGGCCCGTGAGCTCGTTCCCGCGGCGACGTTCGTGTGCGCGGACATGGCGAGCCTGCAGCTCCCGGACGAGAGCTTCGCCGCGGTCGCGTGCCTCTACGCGATCATCCACCTCCCGCTCGAGGAGCAACCCGTGCTTCTACGTAGCATCTGGCGCTGGCTTCGACCCGGAGGCATCTTCCTGGCCACGGTCGGGCATCGGGCGTGGACCGGACGCGAGAAGGACTGGCTTGGGGTGGACGGGGGCGACATGTGGTGGAGCCACGCGGACACCGACACCTACCGGCACTGGGTCACTGAGGCAGGCTTCACGATCGAGCACGAGACCTTCGTTCCTGAAGGGGCGAGCGGCCACACCCTGATCGTCGCGATCCGCTAGCTCCCCTGGCATGCCATCCAGTGCAGTACGGCCGCTCCGCGCCTTTGAGAGACCCTTCCGGCTAGCCGATCTCGACCAGCTCCGCGCTTGTTCCGCTCGGTCCGACGGTCATCGCGACGAGCAACAGCCGCCACGGCGCGTGTCGCAAGCCGTGGAGGGCAAGCCAGGCCTCCGCCAGATGGCCTAGACGTAGGAGCTTGAGCGCGTCTACGGCCTCGACGGCGGGAACGAACGAAGAGGCCCGGCGTGTCTTCACCTCGACGAACACGAAGCCGCGGCCGTCGTGGCACACCAGGTCGATCTCGCCGTACCGGGTGCGTGCGTTGCGCGCCACGACCCGCATCCCGCGTCGCACCAGCTCCCGCTCCGCGGCGCGCTCGCCGGCGTCACCGAACACGCGCCTGGCGTTAGGCACGCGCGCCCCGTCGGACCGGGCTTGAAGGCCCGCGTCGTTCGCGGGGTCTAGGGCAAGGTCGGAGTGACGCGGACGACGCGGTCGCCCAAGCCATTGCTTGTCGTCAGATAGAGCGAGCCGTCGGGACCGAGCCGCGCGGTGCGGATCCGTCCGTAGGTGCCATTGAGCAGGATCTCCCGCTCGACAGCGGTCCCCCCGACGATCTCGAACCTGCGAAGGTCCGCCTCTCGCAGCTGCGCGACGAAGAACGACCCTTCCCAGCTCCCCCACGCCGACCCGACGGCGAAGTCGCCGCCGGATGGAGCGATCACGGTGTCACCGGATGACCACGCCGGATCGGCGTAGCCGCCCGGGCCGTCGGGACCACGGACGTTCGGATACCCGAAGTTGGCGCCCGCGAACAGGACGTTGATCTCGTCGTGGGTGGAGTCGCCGTGCTCGATCTCGAACGCGGCGCCCGTGCCGGGCTGGAACGCCAGTCCCTGGGGATTGCGGTTCCCCATCGTGTACACGGCGGTCCGCCCCGCGGCGCCGGTCATGATCGGGTTGTCGCCCGGGATGGAGCCGTCCGAGTTGACCCGAAGGACCTTGCCGTTCAGCGAGTCCGGATCCTGGGCGAGGCTGGAGCTGCCGCGGTCGCCCATGGTCACCCAGAGCTTCCCGTCGGGTCCGAACCGGATGCGGCAGCCGTTGTGGTTCGAGTTGGCGCCCATCCCCCGCCGGATCACGTACGCGTCGAAGACCGGCGTGTTCCCCGACAGCCGGTAGCGCCGGACCTGGTTGCGCCACTCGCCCTCGTCGGTGACGGAGACGCACACGTAGAAGAGCCCGTTCGAGGCGAACGCCGGATCGAGCTCGATGCTTAGGAGGCCGGCCTCGCCTTCGGCACGGACGCCCGACACGCGGGTGGTCGAGAGGAGCGCCGCGCCGGGCGCCCGGCTGGCGTAAACGCGGATGTCGCCCTTCCGCTCCGTGACGAGCATGCGGCCGTCGGGCGCGAACGCGAGATCCCAGGGGATCTGCAGACCGCTCTGCACGACCGTGTCTAAGAGAGTCGGCACGCGCGAGGTCCCGCCGGTCACGTTCACGAGCAGGAAGACGCCCTCGTCCTCCATCCAGGTGACGCCGTCGATCACGGGCCGCAGGCCGATGCGGTACGTGCCGTTCGCCGTGGGCGCGCGGAAGCGGAACGTGAACGTGCCGTTGGCGCCCGGCGCCACGGTGCTCTCGGTCTGTATCGCGACACGGTCCGGGGTGGGCCAGTCCACCGACCAGGCGGAGAACGATCGGTCGTCGCCCACGATCCCGAGGTTCGCCTGCTCGTTGGCGACGCCGCGCCGCCAGGAGCGCGTGCCCGAGTTGCGGAAGGTGACCGTGTACGGCTGGCTGACCG
>CAZTAI010000048.1:7210-8386 GCA_964611555.1 uncultured Chloroflexota bacterium
CGGACCCACGACTCGGTGCCGGCGTTGCGGAAGCGGACGGTGTAGGAGGTCGTCCCGCCGGGCGGTAGCACGGGCCACTGGCTCTGGTCCACGTAAGTCGCATGCCAGCCGTGGGCCGCCGCGGCGGGCATGGGCACCAGGATCGAGGCAAGCGTGAGCGCCACGACGAGGCTGGCGCGCCTGATCACATACCGAGGGTACCGGGTTCTTCTCGCTGTCCAGCAGTGCGCGGGAGCGCCTTAAAGGCCCTTAAGTAAGCTCCTTGTGGAGCTGGATCCAGGCCGGCTGCTTCTCGAAGCCCATGGCCTCGTTGATCCGAAGCATCGGCCGGTTGCTCTGGTCGTTCCAGGTCTTGATGTGGTCGACCCCGCGCGCCCGCGCGAACCTCACGGTCTCGAGCTTGAGCGCCATCGCGAGGCCCTTGCCCCGCGCCTCGCGGCGCACGCCGGTGAGCCCCTGCCAGAGGAACGTCTTGTCCTCGTCGGACGGCTCCATGTTGCTCATCGCGAGCCAGCGCCCTTCCGGGTCGATCGCGACGAAGTAGGCCTCGGGCATGTGGTTCGGCCCTTCGAGGTGACCTTGGGCCCAGGTCTCGTAGTCGACCGACGTGGGCGCGTCGACCGAGGGGACATCCAGGTGGACCGCCGCGGAGAGCTCGTAGGCCTTCTGCGCCGCGTCGGGGTCGGACGCGAGCTCGTCCGCGAGCGTGCTGATGCGGATCCCGGCCGCTTCGACACGCTCGCGCGCGCCGGCGAATCCGGCGAAGTCGAACTCGCGGAGCGGCAGGCGGGACTCCCAGTCGCGCTTGTCCTCCACGAATCCGCGGTGCAGCAGG
The DNA here is from genome assembly GCA_964611555.1 of uncultured Chloroflexota bacterium. GTDB lineage: Bacteria > Chloroflexota > Limnocylindria > P2-11E > P2-11E > GWC2-70-10. Next base: position 8,046 of record CAZTAI010000048.1, read on the forward strand.
AACTCGAGTCCGTCCGTCATCGACTCCTTGGTCCCGGACCGGATCCGCCGGGCACCCCGCGCGCGCAGCGCCTCGAGCACCTGCTCGTACAGCGCCGTGCCGTGGCCGGACCCGCGTGCGTGCGGGACCACGCCGAGATCCATCCAGTAGGTGTCGGCCACGAACGAGTGCCTCGAGTGGTTGACGAGCGCGAAGCCCACGACGCCGCCCTCGGACTCGAGGAGCCACCGCTCCTTGTAGAACTTGGCGTGGTCCCACGCGGCATCCTCGTGGCGCATCTCGTCCGCGGACCACGGGTAGTCCGTGTAGATGCGCGCGCTCGCGGCGGAGAGGGCCTTGTA
>CAZTAI010000048.1:8486-10058 GCA_964611555.1 uncultured Chloroflexota bacterium
AAGTCCTGCCGGTGGAACGGCGTGACGCCGCGCTCGCGGAGGGCGTCGCGGTGGTCGATGGTCGGATAGCCGCAGTTGTGCTCCCAGCCGTATCCCGGATAGCGCGCGGCGAGCTTCGCCATGAGATCGTCCCGCGTCACCTTCGCGACGATGGACGCCGCCGCTATCGCGAACGACCGCGTATCGCCCTTGACCACCTCGGTGTGCTTCCCCGGCGCGAAGGTCGGGTCGAGGATGCGGCGACCGTCGACGAGGACGTGGTCGTACTCGCCGATCTGCCGGAGCGCGCGCTGCATGGCGACGTGGCTCGCGTGATAGATGTTCAACCGGTGGATCTCCGCGACTGACGCGGCGCCGATCCCGATGGCCGCGACGCGCTCACGGATCAGCGGCACCAGGCCCTCCCGCTGTTGGCGTGTCAGCACCTTGGAGTCGCGAACCGCGCGGACGATCCGGCAGCCAGGCAGCACCAGGACAGCAGCAGCGACGACCGGGCCGGCCAGCGCCGCCATGCCGACCTCGTCGACCCCGACGACGCGCACGAACCCACGCGACCAGAGCTGCTTCTCGAGATTCAGGGAAGGCACGCGACAAGCCTAAGAGGCTTGTTAGCTTCGGCGCTTCTCCCGGAGGGTCGCGCCCTTGCCGACGCGCTCGCGGAGGAAGTACAGGGCCGCCCGGCGGGCGTGCCCGTGGCGGGTCACTTCGATCTTCTCGACCCGGGGCGAGTGGATGAGGAAGGTCCGCTCCACGCCAACGCCGCTCGAGATCCGACGGACCGTGAACGCGGCATCGAGGCCGCCGCCGCGCACCCGGAGGACGGTCCCCTCGAAGTTCTGGAGCCGCTCGCGGTTACCTTCGACGACGCGCACAGACACACGGACCGTGTCCCCGGGCCGAAGCTCGGGTACCTCGGTCTTCATTTGCTCCTGCGCAAGCTGCTTGAGGGCGTCGTTCATCGTCAATGTCATGGTCACGGGGCCGACTCAGGATAGCAAACTAGGGTCGCCCCGTGGGCTTCGCGCGCTTCATCCGGTCGAGGATCGTCACGTGTGAGACACCGAAGTGCCGGGCGAGCTCGCGAACGGTGAGCCCGGCCTTCCGCATGCGCTTCACCTCGGCCACCGTTGGTCCGCGCTGTGTCCCACGCGCCGGCCGCAAGCGGACGCCGGCACGGCGCAGGCGGGTCCGTACGGTCGCGGGCGAGATGCCGAAGCGCTCCCCGATCCGGTACGAGCCAACGCCCGAGCGGTAGGCCCGCGCAAGCTCCGCGTCGGTCACTGCCGGGGCCGCGGCGCGGGCCTTTGGCAGGCGGGCGCGCTCCTCCGGCGTGAGATCGGCGCCCTCCAGGAGGTCGGGCCGGCGCTCGGCGGTCCGCCGGATCGCCTCGCCGCGGCGCCACTTCTCGATCGCCGGGTGGTCGCCGGACAGCAGCACGGGCGGCACCCGCCGGCCCTCGTGCTCGACGGGTCGCGTGTACTGCGGGCCTTCGAGCAGTCCGCCCGTGTGGGACTCGCGCTCGAGCGATGCGGCCTCGATCACGCCGGGCACGAGGCGCACGACCGCGTCGGC
>CAZTAI010000049.1:0-9860 GCA_964611555.1 uncultured Chloroflexota bacterium
CAGACCTAGGCGATCGCGGCTGGCTGCAGCTCCTTCAGCGCGGGGATGATCTCGCGGCCGTAGGCCTCGAGCACGCTCTCCTCGTCGCCGCTCATCAGGTAGATGTTGAACTGCGTCACGCCGACGGCCGCGAGCGCGCGCAGCTTCGCGATGTGCTCCTCGACCTCACCGATGACGCAGAAGCGGTCCACCGATTCGTCATCCACGAACGCGGCGTTAGATGATCCCGACTCGGCGTGGTGCTGGTAGTCGTAACCCGGCCTGTTCTTCACATAGGCGGTCAGGTCCGCCGGCAACGACGACTCCCCGTACCGGCGCACCAGGTCCATGACGTGATTGCTAACGAGGGCGGGGAACCAGCGCACGCGCTCCCGCACCTCGGCGCGCTTGCCGACGTGCGCGGGAGCGGCTGACATGATCCGGATCTCCCCCGGGTCACGACCTGACTTGCGCGCGCCGTCACGGAGGAGCCCGACGCACCAGCCGACAAGGCTCGGGTCGGCCAGCTGGATGATCGCGCCGTCGGCCACGCGGCCCGTGACCTCGAGCGCCTTGGGCCCGTACCCCGCGACCCAGGCGGGCAGTTTGTAGGGCTCGGCCCAGTCGAAGCGGATGCGGGTGCCGTCGTGATCGACCTCGCGCCCCTCGCACAGATCGCGGATGAGCACCGTCGCGTGCTCCAGCTCCGCGAGGGTCGTTGGCTTCTTGCCCATGACGCGCCGCGCGCTGTCACCGCGGCCGATGCCCAGGTCCATACGGCCCTTGGAGATGAGCTGGAGGACCGCCAGGACGCTCGCCGTGACGCTCGGATCGCGCGTCGCCGGGTTCGTCACGCAGGTGCCGAGCCGCATTCGCTCGGTGCTTTGTGCCATGAGGGTCAGCAGCGGGTACGGCTCTTTCCAGAGCACGTGGCTATCGAAGATCCAGCCGTAGGTGAAGCCGTTCTTCTCGGCGAGCTTCGCGAGGGACACGACGCGCTCGAGTGAAACGTCGGGCTTGAGGGTGAAGCCGAACTCCATGAGCGGCGCAGTGTACCGACGCAATGAGGAAGCCCCCGCCACATGGGCGGGGGCTTCGACGTAGAGGGGATCGGGAAAGCTATCTAGTGGCTACGGACGTCCCTGGCCTCGTGGGGTGGCCGGAGGACCGTTGCCGTTGCCACGGCCGTTGTCCTCGTTGTCGGCGTCCTCGTCGGCGTCCGAGTCCTCGGTCTCGTCGGTGTCCGCGTCCTCGTCGGTGTCCGCGTCCTCGTCGCCATCGTCGTCACCGGCGTCGCGACGGTTGCCACGCTCCATGGCGTTCTCCAGGCCGCGCTTCGAGTTCTCGAAGGCCTTCTCGAGGGCCTCGCGGGCGCGCTCGTTCTCGACCTTGTCGAGGACGCGCTCCTTGTTCTCCTGCTGGCGCTCTAGGTTCCGCTGCAGGCGGCTCAGCACGTGGTCGACCACGTTCTCCTCGGTGCGGCGCTGGTCGGTCTTCTCGTCGTTCGCGTCCTCGTCGGAGTCAGCATCGTCTTCGAGCTCGGCGACGTCCTCCGCGAGCCGCTCCTGGATCTTCGCGATCTTCTCGGCAGCCTTGGCGAGCGCGTCTTCCATCTGCTCGATGAGCTCGGCGGCGCGCTCCTCGTTGCCGGCGGCGATCATCGTCGCGGCCTCAACGAGGCGGTTGTCGGCGATCTTCGCGAGCACGGCGGCCTTCTGAGCCTCGTCGAAAGCGAGGAACTCCTCCCAGCCGTCGAGCAGGTGCTGAATGAAAAAGAGCGGGCTGTCTGGCGCGAGTACGGAAGTGGTCACGGGCTCGTCCTCGGTCTGGGCGGCGGCGCCGCCGACCAGGCTGAACGAGAACACCGCCGTCATAAGGAGCGTGAATACGCGACTCAATTGGTCCTCCCATGCGGCTCGATCGGCCGCTCAGAAAGGTAACGACGCCCTCGTAGCGAACGTTGACCAGGCGAGGTGTCCGGCGAGTATCGAGCGCTAATGGCCAGCTCTAAGGGTGCGAACGCGGCTGCCCCCAACGTTCCCGCGGTCCCCGGCGTTCTCCCGACAGATGTCGAGAACAGCGACGCCGAGCTCGTGCGAAGCGCTGCCGCGGGTGACGCGGCCGCGTTCGGCGTCCTCTACGACCGCCACTTCGCGGCCGTGTACCGCTACACGTTCCTCCGCGTCCGCGACCGCATGGAGGCCGAGGACGTGACCAGTGAGACGTTCATCCGCGCGCTCCGGTCGCTGCACCGCTACGAGCCGCGCGCGCCGTTCGCCGCCTGGCTCGTCCGGATCGCACGGAACCTCGTGATCGACCGCGCGCGCGGAGCCACCAGGCGCGAGGTCAACGAGCGCGCCGCGGCAACGCCGGGCTCGGTCGATCCCGAGCGCGAGGCGCTCGCACGGATCGAAGGTCAGGAGCTCCGCACGGCGCTCAACACGCTCAGTGGGCTCCAGCGGGACGTACTGATCCTCCGCTTCTTCTCGGACCTCACCACCGAAGAGGTGTGCGCGGTGCTCGGCAAGGGCCCCAGCACGATCCGTGGGATCCAGCACCGCGCGATCGCGGCGCTACGGCGCTCGATGGCGGGCGCGGCATGAGCGTCCAGGATCCGGTGGAAGAGCTGGAGGCGCGCGAGCTCTTCGCGAGCGCGCGCGTGGACGAGCGCCCGGACTTTCGGTCGGACCTGCGCTCGCGACTGCTGGCGCAGGTCGGTCCCGTCGCGGCGACGCGACGCACCACGGCGTGGTGGACCCTGCGGATCCCGCGCTTCGCGCTCGCCGTGGTCGCCGTGGTCGCGCTGCTCTTTGGCGGTACTGGACTCGCAGCTGCCGGGAGCCTTCCGGGCGAGCCGCTCTTCGGGTTGAAGCGCGCCGCTGAAGAGGTCGCCCTGACGGTCGCCTTCGATGACGCGACGCGAGTCCAGCGTCTCGCGGATCAGGCCTCGGCGCGTCTCGCCGAGCTCCGGCGCGCTGATGGCGCTACCCGCGCCGCGGCCGCGCGCGAGTCCGCCCGTGCTCTCGAGCGTCTCTCGGACGCACAGCGGGCAAGCGGCGCGGGCACCGACGCGTCTGCATCCGAGCGCGCCGACGGCGCGCGCGATGAGGCGGAGGCGGTACTGCGCGATCTCGAGCAGCGGCTGCCGGCCGAGGCTGCGGAGGGCATCCGCCGCGCGATCGAGGCGGGCCGTCCCGAGGAGCGTGGACCCCGCGAGAGCCCCGGCCGGCCGACCGGCGCGCCCGAAGCATCGCCGGCGGACCGCGGTGCACATCCTTCGGCGTCGCCGCTGCCCGCGCGAGGAGTGGAGCGGTCTACGCCACCCGGTAGAGGCGCCACTCGTTCGGCACCCCCTTCGGTGCCCGATCGCCGCGGGCCGTGAACCTCTAGCGGGCTCCGACCTCCTCCAGCGCCACCGCGGGTACGAAGAAGACCCCCACCTCTCGGTGGGGGTCTTCGTTCAGTTGCTTCGGAGGTTCTCTCGTTAGTACCGAGAGCCGCGCGAAGCCGACGGGCGGACCTGCTCGAAGCAGGAGCTGCAGTACACGGGCTTGTCGCCACGTGGCTGGAACGGAACGCGCGCCTCGCCGCCGCAGTTGCTGCATGTCGCGACGAAGAACTCGCGCGGGCCACCCATGCCACGGCCGCCGCCGTAACCACCGCCGCCGCCGCCGCCACCGGACGAGCTGCGACGCGCCGCACGGCACGTCGGGCAACGACCCGGCTCGTTCATGAGACCACGGGACTGGTAGAACTCCTGCTCTCCCGAGGTCCAAATGAATTCCTGACCGCAGTCCTTGCAGGTCAGGGTCTTGTCAGAAAGACTCAATGTCTTCCTCCCTTATATCTGGTGCTTGAGCCCCGCTTGGTCTCGGGAGGAAGTGCCTCGCTCGAGTCTCGCGTTGTCTCTCGTCACCGCCCTCTACGGGCACGCAAAGCGTATCAGGAACGCCCTTCTGTGAACATCTTTTCCGGGAAGATCTCGCCCATCCAGTCGTCCATCCAGGCTCCCGACCTGTAGCCCCAGTGCTCGAAGAGGCCGATCTGGCGGTATCCGGCCTTCTCGTTCGCTCGCCTGCTTCCGCGGTTCTGAAGCGCGATCCAGTTGTGCACCCGGTGCAGGCGCAGGGCCGACCACGCGTAGTGGGTACGCAGGCGGACCGTCTCCGTCGCGATCCCGCGGCCGTACAGATCGTGCCTCCCGATGAAGAGCCCGCTCTCGCCGTCCCGCGCGATCCAGTCGATGTTGAAGATGCCCGTGAACCCGACGGGGTCGCCGTTGAGCGCGATCGTCCAGTTCACCGAGTCATCCGACTTGGCCACGCGCTCGAAGCGCTCCTTGGCATTCTCCTCGGTCCAGTTCCCGGACCGAGGTGCCCAGAAGCGGCTCGTCTCAGGCTGGCCGAACCACTCGAAGCTGAGCTTGTATTCATCGAGCGTCCCCGGTCGCAGCTCGACGCCGTTCCTGCCGACGATCCGTGGTCCGAGCATCAGCGCGTCACATCCTGGGCGAGCGGCGCGTACTCGCGCTCGCCGGACCAGCGCTCGTCCCAGACCGCGCGGTCGAACCGCATCTCGAGCTGGTCGGCGTACGCGCCGTCGCGGTAGTACACGTCGTGACCCTGCCCGAAGGTCTTGTAGCCCAGGCGCTCCGCGATCCGCAGTCCGCCCGCGTTGTCAGCGGGGACTGTCAGGCCGACGATCTTCAGGTCGAGGTAGTCGAAGAGGTAGCGGTGCAGCGCCAGCGCCGCGTCCCGACCGAACCCCCGCCGCCACATCGCTGGATCGATGATGAAGAAGCGGATCGACGCGCCCGCCTGCGGCTCGCGCCACATCTCGACCTGTACTGCGCCCGCCGCGCGGCCCTCGGCTTCGATCGTCCAGAGCACCGATCGCTCGTCCTTCGCCGCCTCCTTGAAGCGCTCCTTCCAGGTGTCGGGGGCTGCCGGCTCATCCCACTTGTGACCGCCTCGGCGAACGCGCATGTCGGCCATCAATGCGTTGACGAGCGAGAGGTCGGCTTCCGCTGGCGTGCGCAGGGTCACGCTCTTGCCACGGACGATCCCGCCGAGCACGGCTAGCGCCTGCGCGCTTTGGCGGGACGGCGCCGCTGGCGTGGCCGCGCGGGCGCGGGCTTGGCCACGGTGCGCGGACGCGGCGGGACCGGCTTCGGCGCCGGCCGGTCCTTCGGCTCGAACGCGACCTTGAGCAGGTGCCCGTAGGCGGACGCAAGTCGCGCCAGGGATCGGAGCGATGGCAGGTAGCGCGGGTCCTCCATGCGGCGGAGCTGCGTCTGCGAGGTGCCGAGGAGACGCGCCGCGGCGCGTTCGGAGAGGCCTTGCGCAAGGCGGAGCTCACGCACGGCGCGGGCTACATCGGTCGCGAGGGGGTCGGTCCGGTCCGCCTCGGAGACCGGCTCCGGGGTCGCCTGCGCCGGGGTGGGTGCGACCGAGGGTGGTCGCGCTTCGGGCACCGAGGGATGTTCGCACAGGCCTTGCGCGGTGGCGCTAGCGCTCGGCTATCGCTTTACGGATGTCCCAATCCGAGCGCTCCAGACGGGCGCGCGCGTCGTCTTCGGTGCCCTTTGTCTCGGCCGCGACGATCCCGATCGCGCGCTCGCGGAGCTTGGCGTTCATGGCGCGGAGATCCGCCATGAGGTCGTCGCGCGTCCGGCCAAGCCGGATCATGGACACGGTCGAGAGCATGTTCAGGACGAGCTTCGTCGCCGTCCCCGCCTTGAGGCGGCTCGATCCGGCGAGCACCTCGGGGCCGACATCGACCACGATCGCCACCTCCGCGGCGTTCGTGATGGGCGCGGCCGGGTCGCACGTGACCGCGACCGTCGCTGCGCCGAGATCGCGCGCCGCGGCGAGGGCCGCGAGGACGTACGGCGCGCGCCCGCTCGCCGAGATGCCCACCAGAACGTCCTGCGGCCGGACCTCGCGGCGTGCCTCGCGGTCTCCGGCGATCGGATCGTCCTCCGCGCCCTCCACGCTCTCGCGTAGCGCCTTCTCGCCGCCGGCGATGATCCCGCGCGCGAGGTCCGGCTCGACGCCGAACGTGGGCGGCCACTCGCTCGCATCGAGAACGCCGAGACGGCCGCTCGTGCCGGCCCCGACGTAGCGGAGGCGGCCGCCCGCCTTGAGCGCGCCGACGATCACATCGATGGCGCGCACGACCTGCGGAAGCGCAGCGCCCACGGCGCTGACCGCCCGCGCGTCCTCCTCGTTCATCAGCTCGAGGATCTGACGCGTCGAGAAGGTGGAGAGGCCGGCCGCCTTGGGGTTGCGGGCCTCGGTGCGGGGCTTGGTCAAGCCACGCCCCAGGCGAGCTTCGCCGCGAGTCTCGCGGCGCCCATCGCCGGCTCCTCGCGCACCGGCTCGACCGCCGCGCGCGGTAGCGCGCCGAGCAGCTCCATCCGCACCTGGTTCGCGAGCGCCGGGATCTGCTCGAATGCGCCCCCCGCGAGATACACCGGTCCGTCGCCGAGGCCGAGCGACATCGCCACGACCGCGGCCGCGCGCGCGAGCGCGTTGGCGCCGCGGTGGATGATCCCGACGGCGATCAGGTCGTTCGCCGATGCCGCCCTCGCGACCGCGCGTGCGGACGCGACGACCGCTGGCGAGGGATGCGGGCGGCTGTAGAGGAGCGGCAGCGCGTCGATCAGCTCGGCGACATCGAGCTCTCGCAGCAGGTGTGCGGTGATCACGGTCGGAGCGCCACGGCCGTCAACGTGATGCGCCGCGGCACGCAGACCCTCGAGGCCGACCCATACGGCGGAGCCCTCGTCGCCGATCAGCCAGCCCCACCCGCCCGCGCGGCCCTCGTCACCCTCGGCGTTGCGTCCGTACGCGATCGACCCCGTCCCCGAGATGAGCACCACGCCGCAGCCCTGCGGGTTGCCGGCGTAAAGCGCCGCGATCGCGTCATGCGTCACCTCGATGGGCACGTCGGGACCGACGAGCGCGCTGAGGATGGCGCGGCCCCTGTCGCGCTCCGCTTCGCGGTCGCCGCCCGCGCACGAGAGGACCACCGCCGCGGGGGTCCGGCCTCCCAGCGCCTCGCGAAGCGCGGCACCGATCGCGCCCTGCGGATCGGGTGAGGTGAGCAGGTTGCCGCCGCCACCGGCGCCGCGGCCCATGACCTCGCCGCCGCGCCCGACGGCGAACGCGCGGGTCTTGGTCGCGCCGGCGTCGATCCCGGCTACGAGGTCCGTGCCCACGCCGTCATCATGCGGGCCCGACTCGTGACGCGGGGAGCGCGAACGTGAATGTGCTGCCCTGCCCGATCTCGCTCTCGACCCAGAGCCGGCCGCCGTGCAGCTCGATGAAGCGCTTGGCCAGGGTGAGCCCCAAGCCGGTGCTCTCCTCGGCGCTCGCACCGGTCTTCGTCTGCTGGAACTCTTCGAAGATGCGCGCCTGGTCCTCGGGCGCGATGCCGACGCCGCTGTCGCGGACAGCGACGCGCACCTCGCCCTCGTGCGAGAACGCGCGCACGTCGACCGATCCACCACTCGGCGTGAACTTCACGGCGTTCGAGAGGAGGTTGAAGAGGACCTGCTTCACCTTGCGCTCGTCGGCTTCGATCGGCCCCAGTGACGGATCGACCGCGACGGTCAGCGCGATACCGCGGCTCACTGCGCGCTCGCGGAGCATGGTCGCACCGCTCTGCACGACCTCGTCCAGCGAGAAGACCGAAGGCTGGAGCTCCATCTTCCCCGCCTCCACCTTCGAGAGGTCGAGGATGTCGTTCACCAGCGAGAGGAGGTGCTTCCCCGAGCCGTGGATGTCGCCGAGGTACTCGTCCTGCTTCGCGTTCAGCTCGCCGAACATCTTCTCCCTGAGGACCTCGGAGAAGCCCAGGATCGCGTTGAGGGGCGTGCGCAGCTCGTGGCTCATGTTGGCGAGGAACTCGCCCTTGCGGCGGCTGGCGTCGCGGATCTCCGCGTAGAGGCGACCGAGCTCGAGCCGCATCCGGTCGATCTCGCGGGCGAGCGCCCCCAGCTCGTCGCGGTTCTCGACGGTCACCGGCTGCGAGAAGTCGCCGACCGCGATCTTCCCGAGCCCCGCCTCCATGCGTCGGACCGGCCGGATGATCGAGAGCGACAGGGCGAGCCACAGGATGGTGGCGAGGAGGATGCTCGCCAGCGCGATCCCGCCGATCGCCCAGAGCGACCGCCCGTAGTCCGCGCGGCTCGCATCCGTCCGCTCGAGGATCTCGAGCTCGGCCTTGCGGACCAGCTGGTCGGTCCGCCGGTCGAGTCGGTCCGCGAGCGGCTTCACCTCGGCCGTGTACAACCCGCGAGCGTCCTCGGTCCGCCCCTGCCGCACGAGGTCGAGGACGGACGTCATGACGCCGCGGAACTCCTCGTGCGCCTCGCGCACCTGTTGCACCATCTCGGCCTCGTCGGCGGCGACGAAGGCGACCCGGTCGAGGCCGTACGTCCCCAGCCCGACCTGCCTGATCGCGACCTCGAGCTCGCGCGTGTCGCCCGTGCCGATCGCCACCGCGACCGCGCTCAGCTGGTCCGTCGTGGCCTGGCGCATGTCGCGGTACACCGAGGTCTTGCGTTGCAGCTCGTAGATGCGCTCGGACCGCGCGTTCGCCGCCCCGAGCTGCGTGAGACCGAGGCCGCCGAGCACGACGAGCAACGCGACGAGCACACCGAGCGCGAGGAAGAGCTTCGTGCGGATCGTCGCCGGCGCTCGCGCGGCGAGCCGCGCGAGGTCTACGGCTTGAGCTCCTTGGCCAGCTGACGCATGTAGGCGAAGTCCGCGCCGGCGTCGACGATCTGCTGCGGCGACGACTGCAGCTGCTTCACATCGCGGAGCCGCTGCGCGAAGAAGCGCATCGTCTCCTCCGGATCGTACTCACGCCACGCGTACGAGAGCATCTCGATCGTCTCGAAGAGGATGGCCTCGTCCTGCGGCACTCGCGTCCCGGCGTAGATCCCCGAGGAGAGCGCCTTCTGGACGGCGGCCTTCTTGTCGGCCATGACCAGGTCGCTCCCGCGGAGGAACGCCCGCGTGACGCGCTTCGTGGCGACTGGGTTGGATCGCGCCCAGTCCCGGTTCGCGACGAGCAGGCAGCAGTAGTACTGGGACCAGGGCCGGTCCACGGCCGTGTCGAGGATCACCTGACCCCTTTTCCGCGGGTTGCGCCGCATGAGCGCCCCGCCGTGAATGGCGGTCATGACCGCGTCCGTCTCGCCGTTCAGGTAGCGCTCGTCCGTGTCGACCGTTGGAGCGACCTCGTTGAGCTTCATCTCGGCCGGATCCATGCCGATCTGAGAGAGCATGCTCAGCAGGAACCCGTAGAAGATGCCCGTGGCCTTGAGGTCCGGGCGCGGTCCCGTGACCTTGTCCCAGACATCCATGGTCTTGCCCCTCAGGTCTCCGATGGACGCGATGCCCGGCGCCGCCCACAGCTCGATGCAGCCGGTGTGGCAGCCCGCAAGCGCGACCCATGGGAACTTGGCTTCGATGCCGCTGACGAAGAAGTTGCCGTAGGTGACACCGAAGTCTGACTCGCCGGTCGCGATGCCGCCGGGTGTGTTCGCGATATCGGTGAATCCCTCTTCGCGGAGGAGGTCGTTGAGCAGCCAGATGGGCGCCTCGCACGTCGGAGGCGGCTTGGCAAAGATGCGCAGTGATGTCGTCTCGGGCGGCGCGAGTGCGGTCGCTCTCGGGCTGGGAGATGGCGTAGCGGGCGCGGCCGCAGGAGCGCACGCCGCCGCGAGTGCGCCCGCGCCCAGGAAGGCGCCGGCCGCGGAAGCGTCCTGGAACAGCTTGCGCCGAGTGCGGATCCGCGTCTCTCTCAAGGTGGCCGCATCCTGCGCCGCCTTGTCGCTCGGTTCAAGGGTGCGCGCCGTTGCGGCGCGT
>CAZTAI010000050.1:0-7854 GCA_964611555.1 uncultured Chloroflexota bacterium
CGGGTCGTCGAGCACGCGCTCGTGCAGCCCGTTCCACACCTCGAGGCCGCGCCGCAGCGCATCCGCGAGGAACGGCCGGTATCTGTCGTCGATGCGCCCTCCCGCCGATGCCGTCCCGATGAGGATCACCTGGGCACGCCGCTCCGCGGCTTCTGCGACGCTTGCGACGACCGGGACAGGGTGGCCCGACCCGCCGATGTGCTCCCACGCGTCCGAACCCGCGCGCGTCGAGTCGATCACGGCCACGACGGGGTACGGCGCGTAGCGCAGGACACCGATCGCGGTCTTGGCGCTGCCGCGGGTGAACTGGCCCTCGGCGAGGATCGCGACGCGCGGCTCGTCGGCGCTGGCCATCAGCCCTCCGCGCCAAGTCGCAGGAAGCGCCCCGCACGCACCGCCGTGGTCTCGCCGTCCCGGAGCGCGATCTCGCCGTTCACGATGACGTGTGCGAGGCCACTCGGGTAGCGGTGCGGGTCGTCGTACGTCGCACGGTCGATCACCCTGTCGGGATCGAACACCACGACATCTGCGGCGGCGCCCTCGGCGAGCACGCCGCGCCGGCCGAAGCCGAGGCGCGACGCCGGCAGCGAGGTCATTTTCCGGACGGCGTCCTCGAGCGCGATCACCCGCTCCTCACGCGCGTACAGCCCCAGCACCCGCGGGAAGGTCCCGTACGACCGCGGATGCGGCTTGCCGAATGAGAGCGCGCCGTAGGGAGCGTTGGCCCGCGAGTCGCTCCCGATCGCCACGTAGGGCTTGGCCATCACGTACTTCACGTCGTCCTCGCTCATCGAGTGATGAACTATGTCGATGGCGCCGTCATGCTCGATGAGTGCCTGGCACGTCCACTCGAGCGGGTCGGCGTTCGCCGCCGCGGCCAGGTCCGCAACGCTCTTCCCGCTCCACTCGGGATGCTTCGCCGCCCGTGCGATGACGATCGCCACCCAGTTGCGTCCGGTCTCGACGCGCTCGTCGCGTATCCGCGCGCGGACCGCCCCGTCCCGCAGGCGCTCGACCATCGCGAGGGGACCGCCCGCATGCACCCAGTTCGGGATGGTCACAGCGAGTCCGGTGGACGACGCGGTGTACGGGTACTGGTCCGCGGTGACGTCCTGGCCATCCGCACGCGCGCGCTCGATCAGCGCCGTGGACGCGCGCACGCGCCCCCAGTTCGCTTTGCCGGAGGCCTTGTGGTGCGAGAGCTGGACGCGCACGCCGGACCGCCGGCCGATCTCGATGCCCTCCCCGACCGCGTCCAGCAGGCCGTCACCCTCGTTCCGGATGTGGCTCGCGTACAAGCCACCGCGCTCGCGCACGACCGCGGCGAGCGCCGTTATCTCATCGGTCGTCCCGTAGGCGCTGGGCGGGTAGATAAGTCCGGTCGAGAGGCCGACGGCGCCCTCCGCCAGCGCCGACGCGAGGAGCGCCTTCATCGCGGCCAGCTCGCCGGCCGTCGCATCACGGTCCTCGGCTCCCATGACGCACATCCGGAGCGTCCCGTGCCCGACGAAGGAGCAGATGTTGATGGCCGCTCCGTTCCGCTCGACGGCCGCGGCGTACTCCCCGAACGACGTCCAGGTGCGCTCGACGTCGTAGCGGGCCAGCTCGCGCTCGAGCTCGGACGCGGCCTGTCCCAGCACGGGCGCCGACGCACCGCCGCAGTTGCCGCACACGACCGTGGTCACGCCCTGGTGGAGCGCGCTCTCGAGGGCGCTGTTCACGAACATCGCCTCGTCCGAGTGCGAGTGGATGTCGATGAAGCCCGGCGTCACGGCCATTCCGGCCGCGTCGATCGTTGTGCCCGCCGACGGCAGATCCTCGCCGATCGCGACGATGCGGCCGTCGCGGATGCCGACGTCGGCGCGCCGCCCGGGGATCCCGGTGCCGTCGATGACCGTGCCGCCGCGGATGAGGAGCTCGCTCAGGCGAACGAGCCTAGGAGGTTCAGGTCGAGCGTGAGGCGCCGCTGGACAGCACGTACTCGGCGATGGCGAACGAGAGCACGACGAAGAGGGCCGTGAGTGGCGTCAGGCCGTCGATCACCCGGAGGGTCGCGATCAGCCCGATGATCGCGCCGAGCTCGATCCCACGGCGAAGCGCGGCGAAGCGAGAGACGCGAGCGCGGATGCTCCGCCCGACCGGGGCGTAGCGCAGCAGGACGAGCGACCCGATCGTCGCCGTCGCCACAGAAGCGGCCGCGATCACGCCGACCACTCCGGCCGGGGTCGGCTCCTGCGTGATCACGACCGCGGCGATCGCGCCGAGCGACAGGACCATCAAAAAGACGAGCACGCGCGCCAGCTAGCGCTCCGTGCCCAACGCGCTCGTCCGGCTCGCTTTCGCGTCGCCGGCCTGCGCCGCCTCGCTCCGCTCGATCACTGGTGGACTCGCTCCTCGCGGCGAAGCCGCTCGTCGCTCGACCCATTCCCGCCCATGCCGTTCGTGATGTCGATCGGGAGCGTCGTCTGTGCCGGTGCCGCGATCGAGGTCTGGCCCAACGTCTCGACCGCGCCGGTCGCGCGGTCGAGCGCGCGCAGTGACTCGGTGAACTTCTTGGACGCGTTCTCGACGTGGCGGCCGAGCTGGTCGTGCAACTCGCGGAAGCGATCCAACTCGAGGGCCGCGCGCCGGATCTGCTCGTGGAGCTCGCGGGAGCGCTGCTCGATCGCGAGGCCGCGGAGCCCCAGTGCCACGAGCTGAAGGTAAGAGACGAGCGTGTTCGGCGACACGGGCATGACTCGCTGCGCCGCGCAATAGGCGCGCATGTCCTCATCGTCCTCGGCCACGACGAACGCCGCGTAGAAGACCTGTTCCGCCGGCACGTATAGGAAGGCGAGGTCGATGGTGTCCTCGTCGGGCTTCACGTAGCGGCCGACCGCGTCGACGTGCCTCTTCACCTGCTGCAGAAAGGCCTTCCGCTTCGAGGCGCGCTCCTGGTCGGTGGTCGCCGCCTGCATCGCGCGGAACGCGTCGACCGGGAACTTCGCATCGATCGGAACGATCCGCCCGCCGGAGCGAACGATCGCATCGACGCGCGCGCCGTCCCGGAACGTGTACTGGAGCGCGAAGGCCTCGGCCGGCAGGTTGTCCGCGAGGACGCGCTCGAGCATGAGCTCGCCGAATCCGCCGCGCGGCTGGGGAAGCCGCAGCAGATCGTGTAGCGAGCCGATCTCGCGCGCGAGCTCGCCGATGCGGTCGCTGCGCTCTCCCAGCTGGCCGAGCTGGCGCGCCAGGTCAGTGAGCGCGAGGCTCGTCGCCCCGGACTGCGTGGTCATGCGTTCCTCGGCGGTGCCGATGCTGCGCTGCACTTCCGTCCGCAGTTGATCGACGCTGGCGGTCGTGGCGCGCGCCAGCTCCGCCACCTGTGCCTGGAGGAGGTCGAGCGGAGCGCTTGCCGCGGGCGCCGGAGCGTCGTGCGTCCGCCCGCTACGCACGATGACGGCGCCAGCCGCGGCGAGCGCGATGACCGCGACAAGGAGCGCGACGAGCGCGAGCGCTTCCATCTAAGGACCTCCGGTCCTGTGCTGCGCCGCCCCGCGCAAAGCCATTCTCACACCAGTCATGGCGAGAGGATAGAACATATGTTTCCACGTGGATACAGGCGCGCCGATACTGATCTTGGTTGCGGCCCTGACACAGAGACCGGCTACCCCACTCCCCTAGGCTCCACCGCCGTGACCCTCCCACTCGCGGACCGGCTGCTCTACGCGGTCGGCAGCCTCGGGAACGCGACGCTCTTCTGGACGCTCGGCGCGTGGCTCATCTACTTCTACGCGCCGCCGGAGGACCGAGGTCTTCCCGTCCTCCTGCCGCTCGGCATCGTCGCCCTCGCGCGCGGCGCGGGACAGGTCCTTGAAGCGTTCGACGACCCACTCATCGGCTGGTGGAGCGACCGGACCCGGAGCCGCTGGGGTCGGCGCATCCCCTTCCTCTTGTACGGCACGCCTCTCCTCGCCCTGACGTTCTGGCTCCTCTGGATCCCGCCGAGCGGCGCCGGCGCGCTCGTCGCCGGACTCTGGTTCTTCGTCGTGCTCGAGCTCTTCTACTTCGCGAACACGATCGTGGGCGCGCCCTATGAGGCGCTCCAGGCGGAGCTCGCCTCCAGCTCACGCGACCGGGTGAGTCTGGGCGTATGGAAGGTCTTCTTCGGGACGCTGGGTCTGGTGCTCGCGGTCGTGGTCAGCCCGCAGTTGATCGAGCGCATCGGCTTCGGTGGGATGGGCGCGACGCTCGCCCTGATCGCCCTCGCCTCGCTGTACCTGATGCTGTTCGGTCTCTGGCGCCGGGGGACGCTCGCCAAGACCACGGTCGTAGAGGGCGCTGAGATCGGGCTGCGCGACTCGATCCGCATCTCGCTGGCGCACGCGCCGTTCCGCGCGCTGGCCGTCTCGTTCGTGCTGTTCAGCCTCGGCTACAACATGCTCATCGCACTCATGCCCTACTACGTGACCGTCATCCACGGCGCGAGCGAGGGCGACGTCACCTTCTTCCTCGCAGGTGTGATCGCCGCGGTCATGATCGCGCTGCCGATCATCGGCCGCGCCGCGGACCGGTTCGGCAAGCGCGCCGTCTACGCCACATCGATGGCCGCGGCCGGGGCGTACCTCGTGTTCCTGGGGATCGGCGCCTTCCAACCACTGATCCCGGGCATCGATCTCCAGGCGCAGGCGCGCGTTCTGATCTGGCTCTCCGGCCTCGGGTTCGCCGCGCTCTTCGTTTTCCCCGGCGCGATGATGGCCGACGTCATCGACGACGACACCGCACGCTCGGGTCACCGCCGCGCCGCCGCGTACTACGGGATGTTCAAGACCCTCGAGAAGCTGGCGCAGGGCGGAGCCGCGCTTCTCTTCGGACTCCTGCTCCAGACGTTCGGGTACACCGCGGAGAGATCGCTCGGGATCCAGCTCGCGCTGCCGATCGCCGGGGTGTGCGCGCTGGCCGGGTTCGTGACCGTGATGCGCTGGTACCACCTGCGCGGGATCGGCGAGCGTGATGTCTTTGTCGCTGTCCCTGTGAAATAGGCATCTACAGGGTGCGTCCGTGTGCACAGGCGGCGCGCACGGAAAAGCGCGGGATCTAGACGCCGGTCCCCGCGACCGCGCGCACCGCGAAGGACTCCGGACAGATCCTGCTGAAGGCGCACTGCTCACAGCTCTGGCGATCTGGTTTCGCCTCGAACTCTCGCGCGCGGATCTTCGTCGCGGTGGCGGTGATCTGCGCGCGGATCGCACCGATGGCATCGGCTGATGGCTTGATCTCACCGCGCTCGCCGGTCTCCAGGAAATGGAGAGCGACCTTCGCGGGGGGCTCGCCGTACATGCGTTCATACGCGAGCGCGTACACGAGCAGCTGCAGGTTCGAGGTCGCTTTCCGCTGTGCGGCTTCGCTGTCCACATCGGCGGTCGACTTGTGATCGATCACCACCGCCCCTTCAGGTGATCGGTCCACGCGGTCCCAGCGGCCGATGACGCGGTCACGCCCGAGCATGAACGAGAAGCGCTGCTCCACCATCTCCGGGGCTGGCTTGCCCTTCTCCTCGTCATGGAAACGCCGCAGCGCAGCGAGCCCGGCGTCGAAGCGCTCGGCCTCGTGCTCGAGCGAGATGAACCCCTCCGAGAGCCAGGTCGCGCGGAAGGTGCGCTCGAGATCCTCGAACGTCGGCCGGAGGCCCTCCACCTTCTTCTGCAGGTAGTCGTGAACGGCGCGGTGGAGCGCGTCGCCGTAGATGAGCTGCGGCGTCGGGAGGGTCGGGATCTGGAGCACATGAGCGAAGCGATACCGCAGCGGGCAGGTCTGGTAATCGGAGATCTGGCTGTAGGACACCGTGAGGATGTCGTCCGGCCCGAGAGTCGGAAGCCGCGCGTCCGCTTCGACGGACCGCGGGGCCGATCGTGTGATCTCCTCGTATGCCGAGAGCCGGACCGCGAGCGGCTTCGGCTGCACTCCGAGGGCCTCGCCGATGAAGCGGCTCGGGCGGTGGCCGCGCGTACCGCCGTAGTCCGTCGCGCTGGTGAAGAAGAACTGGTCCTTGGCGCGCGTCATGGCCACGTAGGCAAGGCGGCGCTCCTCCGCCACGTGCCGGTCTCGCGACGGGGCCGGCGTGCGTGCCAGCCCCTCGGGTAGCGGCAGCTCGGGCCCGCGCGGCCGTCCGGGGAGGCGCTCGTCCGTCGCGACCACCAGGAACACCACCCCGAACTCGAGGCCCTTGGCCTTGTGGATCGTGAGCACGTTCACCGCCGCTTCGCTCGCCTCGTAGTCGGCGGCCGCCGGATCGTCCCCCGCCTCGCGGAGCAGCTCGAGGTGTGGCACGAAGAACGCCGCGCGGTCCGTGGGTAGAGCGCGACCCGCACTCGACACCAGGCGGAAGAACTTCGCGACGTTCCGGCCCTGCTCCTCCGCGAGCGCGGAATCCGGATCGATGTAGCGGCCGAGCAGCTGCGAGCGCTCCAGGAACTCGTAGAGGAGCTCGGCGGTGGTCAGCTCGGTGGCGCGCGCCTCGTAGGAGTGCAGGTCATCTACGAGCTTCTCCGCCGCCGCGACGGCGTCGTCGCCATAGCCCACCGCGGCCCCGCTCGCGATCTCCTCGAACAGCTCGCGTAGAGGCCGTCGGCGGCGCTCGTGCGCCTCGGCGGCCCGAGCCAGCTCGTGCGGCGGGAAGGCGTAGAGGGACGAGGTCGCGAGGAAGTAGAGGTGCTGCGAGTCGCTCGGAGACGCGACCGATGCGAGGAACGCGATCAGGAGGCGCACCTCGGGCCGGTCGTAGAGCTGTCCCCCACCCGAGAAGTGCGCCGGGATGCCGCGCGCCGCTAGCGCGTTCAGCACCCGGTTCGCGTCGTTGTTGTTGCGCACCAGTACCGCGAAGTCGCCGTAGCGGCGCTGGCCGCGCAGCGCGATCTGCGCGATCCGGCTCGCGACCTCCTCGGCCTCTTCCGCGGCGCTGCCGAACGGCAGGTGCTCCACGTCGTCGGTCCCCTCGGACGGCCGGCCGACGAGGCGTTTCGAGATGTTGAGCCTGGCCTCGAGACGCTCGGGGTCGTGCTGGATGAGCCGGTACGCCGCGTCGAGCAGGCCCTGGGGCGATCGGCGGTTCTCGAGGAGCGTGACGATCTTCCGCTCCGGGTAGGCCTCGAGGAAAGCATCGAAGTTCCCGAGGGTCGCGCCGCGCCACCCGAAGATCGACTGATCGTCGTCGCCGACGACGGTCAGGTTTCGGTGCGGCTCGACGAGCCGGCGGATGATGCCGAACTGCGCCTCGTTCGTGTCCTGGAACTCGTCCACCAGCACGAACCGGTAGCGGGCCTGGAGGCGGCGCGCCGCGGCCGGCCGCTCACGCAGCAATTCGAGCGTTAGGGCGATCTGATCGCCGAAGTCGATGACGCCGTGCTTCTCCTTAAGCGCGGTGTATCCCGCGTAGACCGCCGCAAGCTCCTCCTGCGCGTCGGCTTCATCGGATGCCGCGACGGGATCGTTCGCGGTCGTGACCGTCGCGCGCAGATCCTGCGCGAAAGCGACGTACTGATCGGGCGAGATGTCGTCGTCGCGCGCGCGCGCGAAGAGATCGAGGAGAGCGCGCACATGACGAAGCGGATCTCCGGCCGGTCTGTACCTGCGCAAAGGCAGCTCGTACAGATGCTCGCGAATGAAGATCACCTGCTCCGCGGAAGAGAGCACGCGTAGCTCCCCCGCTCTCCCGAGCTCGAGCGCGAACTCGCGGAACACCTCATCGCCGAACGCGTGGAAGGTCCGGATCGCCGCGTCGTTCTGTCCGATCGGTGTGCTGAGGTCGACGCGCTCCTGCATCGTCGCGGCCGCCTTCTCGGTGAACGTGAGGGCGAGGATCTCGTGCGGCTTGGC
>CAZTAI010000050.1:7954-9836 GCA_964611555.1 uncultured Chloroflexota bacterium
CGGACGGCGGAGCCCTGCGGCCCCTTCGGAGACTGCGGCCGGTCGCGGTCCGACCACGCCGTGCTGGCTATGTCGAGGTGCGCCCACTCGGTCCCCTCGTCGATCACGGCGTCGATGAACGCCGCCCCCTTGCTAGCCCCGCCCTCGCGTCCGGCGCTGTTGACGATGTCCGCGATGTCACTGCGGATCTCCTCGCGGTACTCGTCGGTGAGCGGCATCGGCCAGAGACGGTCGCCCGCGGCCTCGCCCGCGGCCCTCACCTCGGCCACGAACGAGTCAGGCCGGCCGAAGAGACCGCTGAAGTGATGCCCGAGGGCGATCTGGATGGCGCCGGTCAGCGTGGCGACGTCGACGATGCGCTTGGCGCCCTCGCGCTCCGCGTAGGTGACGCCGTCGATCAGAACGAGGCGGCCTTCGGCGTCCGTGTTGAGGACCTCGACGGTGCGGCCGCTCATGCTAGTGAAGACATCCCCCGGCTTCGTCGCCGCGCCGCCCGGGAGGTTCTCGGTGCAGGGCGCGACCGCGATGACGTTCGCCTTGATCTTCAGGGACGCGACGGCCGCGATCGCCGCTATGACCGCGGCGGCACCGCTCATGTCCATCTTCATCTTGTGCATGCCGTCGGCGGGCTTGATCGAGATGCCTCCCGAGTCGAAAGTGATGCCCTTCCCCACGAACGCGATGTCGTACCCGCGGCCGCCGCGGCCCTTGTAGCGGAGCACGATGAACCGGGGCGGCTCGTGACTGCCCTGCGCCACCGACAGGTAGGAGTTCATGCCGAGCTTCCGGCAGCGCTCCCGGTCCAGGACCTCGATCTGTAGGCCGTGGGTCTTGGCCAGCGCCCGGGCCTCGTCCGCCACGATCGTCGGGGTCATGAGATTCGCCGGCTCATTGGCGAGCCGGCGGGCCGTGTTCACGGCCTCGCCGACGGCCTGGCCGCGCGCTATCGCGCGCGCGACATCGGTCTTTACGTCCAGGACGAGGAGAACGGTCCCGATCGGAGGGAGCTTGCGATCCGCGGCGCTCGAGCGATGCGCCTCGGGCCGCCACATCGCGAAGACGGCGCCCTCGACCGACGCCTGCGCTGCGCGTTCCTGCCCGATGGTGCCGGCAGCGACCACGATCGCGGCGCGCTTCGCGCTGGACCGCCAGAGGGCACGCACCCCGCTCGCCGCGACGTTGCGCGCCCGCTCCGCGTTCCACTCGGCCGGATCGCCCGCGGCGACCATCACGATGCGCCCGGGCTGACCGCGCTCGCCGGCAACATGGGTCGTTGGCGTGTAGAGCTTCTTGGAGCCGACCTCCTTGAAGACGCGCTCGATCGTTGAGCGCAGCCCCCGAGCGAGCGCGGAAGGCGCGCGGCCATCCTCGAATACGGGGACGACGAGGGCGTCCACCGCGCCGATCTCCTGGGCTCGAACAGCGCGGAACTTCATGACTCCGCTCCCCTTCCTCCGCCTAGACGGGACGCGCGCGCCCTGGCCTCATCGATGTTGAGGACGAGAACGCGGTCGTCACCGATGCGCCTGGTGATGCCGCGGTCGTCGAGGAACTGTAGCAACGGGAGCACGTGCTTGCGGCTCGATCCGGTCAGATCGCGGGCGCGCGCGACCGTGATGCGACCCGCCGTCGCGAGCTCGCCGACCACCGCCTCGGCGAACGACCGGACAGCGGAGGGCAGGAAGGCCGCCTCGCCCACGCGCACGATGTCGCCGCGGTCGGCCAGCGCACCGATCAGGTCCTTGCCGATCCCGTAGTCTGTATCTAGAGAGTTTACAGACGGCGGCTGCAGCGGCTCGCGCTCCAGTGCGGCGCGCGCGCGCTGCCACGCGGCTTCCTGCTCCGGCGCGAGCAACGGGCGATGGTCCGGCAGGGCCAGGAG
>CAZTAI010000051.1:0-9773 GCA_964611555.1 uncultured Chloroflexota bacterium
GCCTCCATCGCGTACTCGGAGCAGGTCGGTGTGTAGCGGCAGGCGGGGGGGAGCACGGGGCTAAGGGTGCGTTTGTACCAGCGCAGCGCCCCGAGGACAGCGTCTTTCACGCGCGCTCCCTGCCGAGGACAGCCTCGAGGCGACCCGCTACGGCCTGCCGCACCTCCTCCGGAGCCGCGGAGAGCGCCGCGGAACGCGCTACGACCAGCAGGTCCACTCCCGGGGCGCCCTTGCGGCCCCACAGGAGCATCCGGATCGCCTCGCGCACCCGCCTGCGCGCGCGATTCCGCCGCACGGCGGTGCCGATAGCACGCGGCGACGCGACCGCGACGCGAACGACACCGAGGCCGTTCGGCCTAGCACGGATCGTGAAGTGGTGATCGACGGTCAACGCGCCTTCAGAGCGCACGACATCGATGTCTTTGGTGCGGCGGAGCCGCTCCGCACGCATTCGCGTGCTAGCGACTGACAGTGAGACGCTTGCGGCCCCGCGCGCGACGCCGCGCGATGACCCTCTTGCCTCCGGTCGTGCTCATGCGCTGGCGAAAACCATGCACGCGGGCACGGCGGCGTTTCTTCGGCTGATAGGTGCGCTTCACGTTGGATCCCCTCTCGGCTGGATGCTTGTCGGAAGAGAGCCGGTCGCTCGCCCATCGATGCGCGCCCGGTCGTGATGAGTTTATAGGTGTGGGAGGAACCTTGTCGCTGGGGTATAGTTCGCGCGCTTCCTGGGGAGCGTTGGTCGGCAAAGCGGCTCTCGCGATCCTTCCGGTGTGGGGACATCGCCTTGCGTATTGCTCGACGATGGGAAGGGCGAACGTGGCTTCAGAGCGTTCCGAGGGCCGCAGCAGCGCGAGGGAGATATGGGCCGCCGCGCTCGGTGAGCTCCAGCTTGGGCTGACCAAAGCGAACTTCGACACGTGGTTCAAAGAGACCACCGTCGTCTCGGAAGAGGACGATGTCTTCTGTGTCGGCGTTCCCAACGCTTTTGCCCGCGAGTGGCTCGAGAGCAAGTACCGCGGCCAGGTGAAGGCAGCCCTCCAGCACATCGTGGGGCGGACCGTGGACGTGAAGTTCATCACCACGCCGGCCACGGCGGCCTCCTCGAGGGCCTCGGCGGGCATGCGCCCGTCGATCCCCACAGCCGCGAGCGCGGCTCCCGCGCCAGCCGCCGAGAGGCGCGAACCGTCGGCCGTCCTCAACGCTCGCTACACGTTCTCGACCTTCGTGGTGGGCTCCAACAACCGCCTGGCGCACGCCGCGGCGCTGTCCGTGGCCGAGCGCCCGGGGCACTCCTACAACCCGCTCTTCATCTACGGCGGCAGCGGCCTCGGCAAGACCCACCTCATGCACGCCATCGGGCACGCCGTCATGTCGCGCCACCCTCGCAAGCGGGTCATGTACGCGACGAGTGAGAAGTTCACCAACGAGTTCATCAATTCGATCCGCGGCCAGAAGCAGGAGGAGTTCCGCGACCGCTATCGCCGGATCGACGTCCTGCTTATCGACGACATCCAGTTCATCGCCGGCAAGGAGGGCACCCAGGACGAGTTCTTCCACACCTTCAACGCGATCCACGAGGAGGGGAGGCAGATCGTCCTGTCGAGCGACCGCCCACCGAAGGCCATCGCGAGCCTCGAGGAGCGCCTCCGCTCGCGGTTCGAGTGGGGCCTGACGGCCGACATCTCCCAGCCGGATCTCGAGACGCGCATCGCGATCCTCAGGACCAAGGCCGAGGCACAAGGCGGTGCGGTCCCGCCACCGGTGATCGACTTCCTGGCGCAGCGCATCGTGTCGAACGTCCGCGAGCTCGAGGGGGCGCTGACCCGGGTAGTGGCCTACGCGACCCTCCACGCCGTGCCGATCACGACCGAGATGGCGCAACAGATGGTCCAGCAGATACTCCAGAACCCGCGCCGGCAGGCCCTGGCGCCCGACAAGATCGTCGAGATCGTGGCCCGCTACTACCAGGTGCCGATAGAGCAGTTGCGTGGCAAGGCCCGCGACAAGCAGATCGTTCTGCCGCGGCAGGTGGCCATGTACCTGATGCGTGAGGAGACCGAGGCACCGCTGCTCCGGATCGGCGAAGCGCTTGGTGGAAGGGACCACTCAACGGTCATACACGGCTGCGACAAGATCGAGCGGGAGATGGCCGACAACGACGATTTCCGGCGCGAGGTCAGCTCGCTGCGGGAGATGCTCTACGCGGAATAGTGGCGAAAACCGGCCATTTCTGTGGATAAGGCCTCTGCGCGTGTGGACAACAGCACCCATTTGTGGACAAGGCCAGGAGAGATGATGTTTGCCGTACCGATGATCGTGTCGTGGTGTGACGATCGCTTCCGGCCTATCCCGGGGATCCCAGAGTCCGTCCACAGCGACCGGGGGTCGCCAGACCGCACTGCGATGCGGCGGGAGGCCTCAAGCCGTATGTTCCACACCGCTACTACGGCTACTGCGTCTTCATACATATATCTATCCACGACAAGTACGGGAGGGTCCGCTTGAAGGTCACTTGCCTCCAGGAGAACCTCATCAGGGGTCTCCAGATAGCCGGTCGGGGGGTGTCTACCCGGACCACACTCCCGATCCTAAGCAACGTCCTTCTTCGCACCGAGGCCGGCCGCCTCAAGCTCACCGCCACGAATCTCGAGGTGGGGATCAACTGCTGGGTCGCCGCGAAGGTCGAGGACGAGGGTTCGATAACCGTGCCCGCGAAGCTGTTCACCGACTTTGTGAGCTCGCTGCCGCCTGGACCCATCGAACTCTCACTGAACGTCCGCACGAAGACGGTCCACATCAAGAGCGGCCCGTTCGAGGCGAACCTCAAGGGCCTCGACGCGGAGGAATTCCCGCTCATCCCTGGGATCCCCGAGAAAGCCACTACACGCATGGCGCAATCGGTGCTCCGACGGATGGTCCGCGAGGTCGCGTTCGTTGCGGCGACCGACGACAGCCGGCCGGTCCTTACCGGTGTACTCACGACCCTCGACGGCGATGAGATGGTCATGGCCGCAGCCGATCCATACCGGCTCTCGGTGAGGCGCGGACCGCTGCTCTCACGAGTGGCCGAGCGCCTGGAGGCGATCATCCCCGCAAAGAGCCTGTTCGAGGTCGAGCGTGTCCTCGAAGACGTCGACGACCCCGTCGAGATCTACGTCACGCCGAATGGGAGCCAGATCATCTTCCACACCGAAGAGGTCGACCTTGTGTCCCGGATCATCGAGGGGCAATTCCCCAACTACAAGCAGGTCATCCCGTCGTCCAGCCAGACCACGGTGATCGTGCAGCGCGACGAGCTACTGAAGGCGACGCGCCTGGCTTCCTACTTCGCCCGCGACGCCGCCAACATCGTGCGGTTCCAGATCGACCCGACCAGCGACACGCCTCTCGTCGTGAGCGCGACCGCGGCCGAGGTCGGCGACAACACCGGACGCATCGAAGCCAGCGTCCAGGGTCAACCAACGACGATCGCGTTCAACAGCCGCTTCGTCCAGGACGCCCTCTCGAGCCTCGTGGCACCGGAGATAAAGCTGGAGCTCGGGGGGCCGCTCGCGCCGGGCGTCATCAGGGTCACCGGGGATGAGGACTCCTACCTGCACGTGGTGATGCCGCTCCGCATACCTGGTTGAACCATTGAGCGATGCGAGTCACACAAATCCTCCTCGAGGACTTCCGCAGCTATAGCGCGACCGAGGTCGCCCTCGGACCGTCCGCCACCGTGTTCGTCGGAGCCAACGGCGCCGGCAAGACGAACCTTCTAGAGGCACTTCATCTCCTGGCGCGCGGGGACTCGCCGCGCGCTCGCGACGACAGCGAGATGGTGCGATGGGGTGCGGCGATGGCCAGGCTCATCGCGAGTGCCGAGCGCGATGATGAGCGCCGCAAGGTCGAGGTCCAGCTATTCGCGCCCGTCGCCGGCGAGCGGCGTCGTCCGCGGAGATACCTGCTGGACGGAGCGGTGAAGCGCGCCGACGAGGCGCTCGGAGAGATCGTCGTGGTCGCCTTCTTCCCGGAGGATGTCGATCTTCTATCCGAGTCACCAAGCGCACGCCGCCGCTATCTCGACGCGATGATCGCGCAGGTGGAGCGACGGCACCGCGCAGCGGTCCGCGAGTACCAGCGGGTCGTGGAGCAGCGGAACGCACTCCTGCGCGCTCTTCGGGACCAGGCCGGCGACCCGGACCAGGTCACGCTTCGGCTCGAGGGAGCGAGCACCGGCCGCGACGAGCTGGAGTTCTGGGACCGCGAGCTGTGCCGGCTCGCGGCGGCGGTCTCGCTTCGGCGCATGCAGGCGGTCCGCGAGATCCGGGACGGCTTCCGCGAGGCCGTCGAGTCCCAGGGCGGCGAGCATGTCGTCGACATCGCGTACGCCAGTCCCGCAGAAGGGGACTCCGAGCCCGAGAGGGTGGCGTCGTACACGCGCCTTCTCGAAGAGAAGCGCGAGAAGGAGCGATGGCAGGGAGCCACGCTCGTCGGACCACACCGCGAGGATCTCGCGGTCACATCGGGCGGTCGCGAGCTGCCGTCCTTCGCCTCGCGCGGCGAGCAGCGCTCGGTGGTCCTGGCGCTGAAGCTGGCGGAAGCGGGATGGCTCCGCGCGAGGACCGGCTCTGTCCCGATCTTCCTACTCGATGACGTCCTCTCCGAGCTCGATCCCGACCGTCGCGAGCGCTTCATATCCGCTCTGCCGGAGGACGCGCAGACCCTTGTGACCTCGGCCCTGCCTGCCGGCCTTCCACCAGGCCTCTCCGAGCGCGCGACGATGGTCCCGGTCAGCCGCGGGCAGGTCGGATGAGCCGGCGCGGCCTTCGCCCGGTCGCGCGCGTGGTCGACCAGCTGCTGCGCGGCCTCGGTATCGCGAGCGACGTTGCACGGATCGACGCCACGCGCGCGTGGCCGGCGGTGGCCGCCGCCACCCTGGGCACCGGTGCCGATCTGACGAAGGCCTTGCGCGTTGACGGGACCACGCTGGTCGTCGCGGTGCCGACGTCGGCCTGGGCGTCGGAGATCCGCCTGCGCGAGGTCGAGCTGCTCGATGGTCTGGCCAAGGCCTCGCCGCGGAGCGGCATCACCGGACTGCGCCCGGTGCCGAGCGCCTCATCGGGTGGTGGGAGGACGAGCGGGCCCTGACACCGGGGCCGAAGAGCCGATCGATCCGCGGATCGTCCTACCGACCGAGCCCTAGAGCGCACCTAGACTCACGAGGCATGCGTCCGGCGAGCTTCACGACGACCGTCGGCTCGACCGGGGCGGGCCGCGAGGGGCGCGACGTCGTCGTCACATACGAGCCCGAGGTCGGAGCCACGCTCCGCACGCGCGGCCGCGCCTATCTTCTCTGCGAGGTCGACCCACCGTCACAGCGAGGTCGCGATATAGCCGCCGAGATCCTCGAGATCGCGCGACACGAGTACTACTACGACCTCTCCGCGGGTGTCGAGGTGGGACTCCGGCGCGCGCTGCGCAAGGCGAACCGTCACGCGGCGCAGCAGCTACGCGAGCTTCGCGGTCGCGTCGCGCTCCACGCCGCGTGCGCGGTGATCGTCAACAACGAGCTCTATGCCGCACGCATCGGCGCGGCGCAGGTCTTCCTCGTGCGCCACGCGCGTCTCTTCCTACCCGGTGACGAGCCGAACGAGCTAGCCGACTTCGTCCACCGCACGACCACGCGGCAGGCGAGCTCACTGGGGGCCGAGCCCGATCTCCTTCCCGTGGTTTGGCGTCAGAGGATCGACGCCGGGGACACGATCATCCTGGCGAGCGGCAGCGTCGTCGAGAGCCTCGGCGCTGACACTCTCAAGAACGCGGCCATCACGCTCCACCCGCGCGCCGCGGCCGAGAGCGTCCGCGATCGCGCGGTCGCGCAGGAGGTCAGCGGGAGCTCCGCCACGATCTTCCTCGAGATCGCAGCCTCGTCCGGGGCTGCCTCTCGCCTCGGCTCACTACCTGAGACGCATGCCGACGAGGTCGCGATCGCGGAGAACATCCGCGCGAAGCTCGATCCGGTCTGGCGCCGTCGGCCGCGCATCGGCGCGGTGCTGTCGGCGGTCATGGTCCCGATCTCACGTGCCCTGGGGCGGGTCATTGCCGTGGCGCTCGAGCTGATGCCCCGGAGCCAGCCGGAGCTGCCGCGCCGCCCGGAGAGTGCGCGCACGCGCTCGCGACGGCTTCAGCGCATCACTAGCCTCCTCGCGGTCGCGCTGCTTCTGGTCACGGCGGGCATCGGGGCGGCCGTGGTCAACGACTACCAGGAGAACCAGGTCATCAATGAATTCAGGATCGCCGTGATCGCGGTCGAGACGGACATCGCCTCCTCGCGCAGCTTCTACCAGCGCGAGGACATCACACGCGCGTTCGAGCGCTTGGACGTCGCGTCAGAGCGCCTCGAGTCGGCCGCGAAGTCTCCAGGGGCGGACGAAGAGCGGATCACGCAACTCCGAGCGGAGCTCTCGTTGCTCTCGGACCGCCTCAACAACGTCATCTTCGACCTCGCCACGCTCGCGCCGAGAGCCGCGCCGGTCCGTCTGACGCAGACGGCGAACGGCCTCTACGCGGCGGACCCCGGGGCGGGCCGCCTCTGGCGGATCTACGGCGAGCCCGTCACAGCAAGCGTCGTCCATGAGCGCGGCCGGGACGGGGTTGGCACGCCCCTGAGCGTGGTCGCGCAGGAGGTCGCCCTCCTCACGATCGATGACGGGCGCGCGGTCTGGCGCGCCGAGGGCGCCACCATCGAGCGGATCGAGCTGCCCGGCACCGAGACGTGGAAGGGCGTCACCGACATCGCCACGTTCGTCGGGAACATCTACGTCCTGGACGGCCCGAGCGGACAGCTCTGGCGCTACGAGCCGGACTTCCGGGGCGTCCTGCGGGGCCCGCTCCCCTTCCTTCCGGAGCCGCTGCCGGTCGACTCCCCCATAGCGGTCGCGGTGGATGGTGACATCTGGATCCTGACCAGCGACGGGGCCGTCCAGCGCTACCGGCGCCAGGGCATCGACCCGGTGCTCACGCGTCTGCCCTTCGAGCCGCGCTGGGTCGGCGCCGCGCCTAAGGCGACCTCGCTCCAGGCTATCGACAGCCAGCGCTGGATCTGGCTGCTCGACGCCGCTTCGCGGACGCTGGTGCAGGTCGGACGCGACGGCCGCGAGATCGATCGCTTCCAGCTTCCAGAGCGACTGCCCGCACCGTCCGCCCTCTTCGTGTCCGAGGGCCAGCAGATCGCGTACACGATCCACGGCTCGAAGGTCGTCGCCACCAGCATCGCGCGGTGATACCGCTTCATGATCTGGAGCGGACGCGCCATCCGGCGCTCGTTACGCGCGTCCTGCTCCTCGCGATCGCCGCGGTGTGGATCTACACCCTCACGCTGCTCGACAGGCCCGCGGCGCTCGCGGCGTTCTACGACCGCTGGTCGTTCGACTGGAACGAGCTGATCGCGCAGATCCGCTCCGGCGATGTCGGCACCATGACCTTCCTGCCACTGATCACGCATCAGTTCCTGCACGCCGGGTGGCTGCACGTACTCGGCAACGCGCTGTACCTCTGGATCTTCGGCGACAACGTCGAGGACCGGCTCGGCTCGGGCCGGATGATCGTCCTGTATCTCGCATCGGGAGCCGTTGCCGCGATCGGGCAGGGCCTCGTCGCGCCGGGACCGATGGTCGGTGCCTCGGGCGCGATCGCGGCGGTCCTCGGTGCGTACCTGGTGTTATCTCCGTCGGCACGCGTCCGCACGCTCGTGTTCCTGGGCATATTCATCACGGTCGTCACGCTGCCAGCCATCGTCGTGATCGGGCTGTGGCTCGTTCTGCAGGTCCTATCGGGCGCCGTGCTCATGCGGATCGAAGCGCATCAGGCGACCGCGAACGTGGCCTACGCCGCGCACGTCACGGGTTTCGTGGCGGGCTTCATCTTTGCGGTCCTCGGACGCACCGTCCGGCGCTGATCGCGCACGAGCGGGCGCGGCCGCACGGAGGTGCGGTGCTACGATCGATCTCCGATGTACGTCCCGTGCGTCGTCGAATCGGTACGCGTGCACGTCCTCACCGGCCAGCACGTTGTCCTGCTCCAGGCGCGCGACGCGGAGCGGCTCCTGCCGATCTGGATCGGCGCGGACCAGGCATTCAGCATCGCCTGCACCGTCGCGGGCAAGCCGCCCGAGCGCCCGCTAACGCACGATCTGATCGTCGACATGCTGCGCAGGCTCGGCGCCGAGATCACTCGCGTCGTCGTGAAGGACCTGGTCGAAGACGGCAGCGGCACAGGCGTGTTCCACGGGAGCGTTTTCCTCCAGGTCGGTGACCGCGAGCTCGAGATCGACTCTCGCGCCTCCGACGCCGTCGCGCTCGCCGTGCGCGTGGATGCGCGGATCCTCGTCGCGCGCGAGGTGTTCGAGCGCTCGTCCATCGCGGCCGAGGGCCAGGATGAAGAGGCCCACGAGCTGTCCGTCTTTCGCGAGTTCATCAACAGCCTTTCGGACGAGCCGGGCTCGCGCCTCGGCGACGACCAACCGCCTCCACAGCGGTCCGCATAAGAGCTTCGCCCGCCGCGGAGGTCTGGCCTCTCCGCACGTCCGCCGATCGCGAAGGTCGGCTCCGCGTCGGCGGCGCCGACCTCGTCCGGCTCGCCGACCGCTACGGCACGCCGCTGTACCTTTACGACTCCGAGACGATCCGCGACGCGTACCGCGCCTACGAGCGCGCCTTCCGGGCATACCGGCCGGTGCGGATCTCTTTCGCCGTGAAGGCCTGCCCGCTGCTCGGGGTGGCCGCGCTGCTCGCTCGCGTCGGTGCCGACGCGAGCGCGTCGTCGCTCGGGGAGATCCTGGCCGCCCGTCGCGCGGGGTTCCCGGCCGCGCGCATCCAGCTGCACGGCAACGCCAAGACCGACGACGAGCTTCGTAGCGCGCTGCGTAGCGGGGTCGGGCGGATCGCGATCGACGGCGCCGACGAGATAGCGGCCCTGGCGCGCCTCGTCCGCCGTCGCACAACAGCGCAGCCCGTGTGGCTCCGCGTCTCGCCCGGGATCACCGCCGACACGCATCCGCACCTCCGCACCGGTGCGCTGGACAGCAAGTTCGGCGCGCCCCTTTCGACCGGCGACGCCCTGGCCCAGGCGCGGGCCATCGCGGCCGTGCCGGGGCTCCGTCTGGTCGGTATCCACGCGCACCTCGGCACGCAGCTCCACGAGCCCGAGCGCTACCGCGAGCTCTCTCTGGCGCTGGTCGACTTCGCACGCGAGGTACGCAGCGCGACCCGCGCCCCGATCAAGGAGATAGCCGTCGGTGGAGGCCTCGGCGTGCCGCTCGGATCAGACGACCGGTCCCTCGCGCTGGACGCCTACGCCGCCGCGGTGAGCGGTCCGATCCGGGACGCGGACGATCTGAAGGCCACCATCTACCTCGAGCCTGGCCGCTCTCTGGTCGCGCGCGCAGGCGTGGCGCTCTACCGGGTCGTCGGCACCAAGCGGGTCCCGGGCGTGCGCACGTTCGTGTCCGTCGACGGCGGCATGGGCGACAACATCCGCCCCGCGCTCTACGGCGCGACCTACACCGCGCTCATCGCGGACCGTCCTCTGGCCCCTCCCGACGAGGAGGTGGCGGTCGCTGGCAAGTACTGCGAGAGCGGGGACCTCCTGATCCGTTCGGTCCCGCTGCCATCGGCCCGCCGCGGTGACGTGCTCGCGGTGCCGGGTGCCGGCGCCTACGCGGTCGCCATGGCCTCCAACTACAACCACCATGTCCGACCGGCGGTCGTGCTCCTCGACAAGGGTCGCGC
>CAZTAI010000052.1:0-2110 GCA_964611555.1 uncultured Chloroflexota bacterium
TCTCCCACCGCACGATGCCGCGGCCGCGGCGCGACGGGTCGGGCGGAGGGTCGGACGGGCCGCCCGGCTCGAGGTGAGCTCGGAGCCCGTCGGTGGCGGCGCCGCGGCCGGTCCGAGCGGCCAGGAACGCGGTGCGCAGCTCATCGTGATCGAGCAGCCGCCACCCGTCAGGTCCGCGGCGAAGGGCTGCGCGCTCGCCTGGTCCGAGCGGTCGCGGATCGCGTACGTAGCGCGACAGCGGGATCCAGCCTCTCTCGCTCGAGAAGACGTGCTCCTCCGGAGTCTCGACGTGCCACAGCGGCCGCAGCCCCAGCGCGTCGACGGTGAAGACGCAGGTGTCGCCGACCCGCGCGAGGATCGCGGCCGGACCCTGCGCGAATGGTCCGAACGCCGCGCGAGCGTGCACATACAGATCCTGCGCAGCCGCATCCATGCGCCGCACCTCGTTCACGATCGGCGGGAAGAGAAGCTCGATCGCCTCTATGAGCGACAGGCCGAACCGGTTCGCCATGCCGCGGACGATCGCGTCAACGTCCTGGGAGTCGCTGCCGCCGCGCGAAAGCGGGATGCGCAGCATGCG
Organism: uncultured Chloroflexota bacterium; assembly: GCA_964611555.1. Lineage (GTDB taxonomy): Bacteria > Chloroflexota > Limnocylindria > P2-11E > P2-11E > GWC2-70-10. The sequence continues at coordinate 581 of CAZTAI010000052.1, forward strand.
AGCCTCATTCCGCAGGCGCTCGATGGTGTTGATCTCACCGTTGTGCGCGATCGACGCGAACGGCTGCACCCGGTCGAAGCTGGTCGTCGTGTTCGTCGAGTAGCGGTTGTGCCCGAACGCGAGCGCCGTCGCGAACCGCGGGTCCGCAAGATCCTGATAGGCGCGCGAGAGCTGCGTCGCGTCGCCGCGCAGCTTGTACACGGCGCTGCGGCGCGAGAGGCTCACGACCGTCGCGAGCGTCGTCCGCTCGATATCGGTCCAGATCTCGTGCAGCGCGCGCGCGCCGGCGCGCCGGGCACCGGGCACATGCAGGCCGAGCTGCCAGAAGCGCGGCGCACCCGCGCGTCCGCGCGGGCCCAGTACCGACGGATCGAGACCGCCGTGTCGCTCGGCGAGGATCCGCACGCCATGACGCGTGATGATCCGCCGGACCGCCTGCTCTTCCATCTCGTCTCCGGCCGGCGGGATGAAGAGGTGGGCGACCGCGAAGTGCGCGTCGTACGCGGTGTCGCCCACGTGGTCCGTCCAGATCGCCCTCGGGACGTCGGTCAGGACGCCCGCGCCGTCACCCTCCCCGTCGATGGAGCCCGAGCGGTGATGCAGGGACGCGAGGCCATGAAGGGCGAGGTCGAGGAGGTCGCGCGTGGGTCGCCCGTCCTTGCGGGCCACGGACACGAGCGCGCAGGCGTCGTGCTCCTCGACCATCTACGCACGCTACGGGTAGGTCGGGTGGTGATCCAGTGCCGAGGAAGTTGCGGATCGGTGCGCTGTGAAAAGCCGCGGGGCCAGGACCGTCCGGCCGAGGAAGGAAGCGTTTCGCGGTGACAGGATAGGCACGTGAAGCGGACGCTGGCCATTCTCGCGGTCATCGCGCTGATCGTCGTCGGCGCGTGGGCATACACGCGGCCGACCGGCCCGGTCGCCACACCGCCGCCTTCACCAACCGCCGCCACGGCGGTGACCCCAGCACCGAGCGTGGGTGCGGCCACACCGACCGCATCGGCCAGCCCCAGCCCCACGCCAATGGGTACGCCGATCCCCTACGGGCCGCCGGCCGTTGCCGGGGATGTCACCGTGCGCGGAGCCGCGGCCGCCCCGCCGGGACCCGACTTCCGCTACATCGTCACGGGCCAGGGCACCGGCACGACCTACTGGATCGTCCTCTTGGACCTCAGAGCGAAGCGGGCGCAGACCGTCGCGCAGGTCGACGTCGTCGTGCCGGCCGGGTCGCAGGCAGCTCCTTCGGTGGCCGTCCACCCAACTTCGAAAGGCGACCGCGTGATGATCGTCGCGATCGAGTCGGCGGGCCGCGCGCGCGGCTTCATGCTCGACGTCGCGTCGGCCACCCCGCGAGGGCTCGGCACTCTCCCGGAGTACTCGCAGGCGATCATCTCGCCAGAAGGATCGCGCTTCGCGTTCAACGACCGCAGTTCGGATCCAGACCGCAACGGCGTGTGGATCGGGACGACGTCGGACGGGTCGTCCAGGCGCCTGATCGCCGACGACCCGCAGCGCCTGAGCTCGCCACCC
>CAZTAI010000052.1:2210-9632 GCA_964611555.1 uncultured Chloroflexota bacterium
TCGGCAGCAGCTCCAGCGTGTCACGATGCCGCGGTCGCATCACCGCGAAGTGACGGCGATCCAAGGTCGCGAGCTTGGTCTCGCCGAGTCGTTCCACGATCGCGAGCACGGCCGCGTCCACGAATCCGACCCTGAGATCGCTGTATGTGCGGAGGATCTCCTGGACGCGCGCGTAGTCGGACGCAGCCAGGTCCTCTATCTCGTAACTGCCGCGTCCATCGAGGAACGCTAGGAACGCATCGGGACCCAGGTGCGTCCTGGTCAGGTGATCGACCTCCGGTAGCACGGCTGCGGGAACGACACGCCGCTCCCGAGCCGACCAGACGAGACCGGCACAGGCCTCGTGGTGCGCGTCAGCCGCGTCGAGCGCCGCGACGATCACGCCGGTATCGAGTACAAGCGCCACCTATGCGAGCGGGTCGGAGACGGGCGGGTCCGGTGTGTATTCGTCACGGCTTGCGCGCTCGGAGAGGTCGCCGTACTTCGAGCGGAACTTGCCGACCCAGAGCGGCGGCGGCTGCTGATCAGCGCCTAGCTCGTGCTCGAGTGCCTCACGCACGATCTGCGCTATCGACACACCCCTGCGCGCGGCCGCACCGCGCGCCCGGCGCAGCAAGGCTTCGTCCGCCTGGATCATTATCCGCCTCATGGCATCATGATAGCAGCATCGGTGAGCCGGCCTACGGAGGAGCGGATCGCGCGCGCCTAGCGCGGCTCGGCGGCGAGGTGCGCGCGCAGCTTGGCGACCGCGAGGCCGCGGTGCGAGATGGCGTCCTTCTCCTCAGCTGACATCTCGGCCATGGTCCGGCCGTCGCCGCCGACGATGAACACCGGGTCGTAGCCGAAGCCCCAGCCCTGCTCGCCGTAACGGGGCGCCTTCGCGATCTCGCCGCGAACGATCCCCTCGAAGGTCTGAGTGGGCCTGCCGGGATACGCCAGCGCGACCACGCAGACGAACCGCGCCGTGCGCTGTGGCGCTTCCTCGAGAAGGGCGAGCAGCTTGTCGTTGCGGACCTCGGGGGAAGCGTCGTCCCCGAAGTAGCGGCGGCTCCGGACGCCCGGCGCGCCACCGAGCGCGTCGACCTCGAGGCCGGAGTCATCCGCCACGGTCGCGATACCGGTCGCCGCGGCGTAGGCCTCGGCCTTGGCGACCGCGTTCTCGCGATAGGTCTCGGCGTGCTCCTCCGGTTCCGGGGGTACAGGGTCGAGTTGATCGGGGACTATGAGGACGACGTCCAGGCCCGTTAGCAAGTGCTGGTACTCCACGAGCTTGCCCCTATTCGCGGTCCCGATCAACAAGCGCATGCCCCAGATGGTGACTCACCGTTGGCCTGGTGCGGACCACTCTCGGGGGAGGACGAGGAGCATTGCAGCGATCCACTGCACATCCGCAGCGAATGACTGCACATTCCCGAGGCGCTCACGAAGAGGAGGTGCACCCCAGCAGCCGGGCCACGAGACAGCCTCAGGTGGCTCCCGCGCCCTCAAAGTTCGCGTCCCTCACCGTGCGGGCTCCGCTGTCTAGAAGCCCGCGACGGCCTCGCGCTGCTTCTCGACGAGCTCGGCGATCCCGCGCATCGAGAGCTCGAGGATCAGGTCGAAGTCCGCGCGCGAGAACGGCCGCTGCTCCGCGGTGCCCTGCACCTCGATGAGCTCGCCCGCGTCGGTGGCTATCACGTTCACGTCGGCGTCGGCGATGGAGTCCTCGGCGTAGGCGAGGTCGAGCATCAGCTCGCCCTGGACGAAGCCCGCGGAGATCGCGGCGACGTGGCGGCGAATGGGCTTGGGCGACATGTTGCGCATCGCGTGCGCCATGGCGACCCAGCCCCCTGTCACAGCCGCGGTGCGCGTGCCGCCGTCGGCCTGCGTGACGTCGCAGTCGATGATCACGCTGCGCGGCCCCAGCGCCTTGAGGTCCACCGCCGCGCGGAGCGCCCGGCCCACCAGGCGCTGGATCTCGAAGGTGCGCCCGCCCGGGCGGCCGGTCAGACTCTCGCGCGCGCTCCGCTCGGGCGTCGAGCGCGGCAGCATCGCGTACTCGGCGGTCACCCAGCCCGTGCCCTTGCCATCGAGGTGACGCGGCACGCGCTCCTCGACCGTCGCGAGGCAGAGCACCTGCGTGTCGCCGAACGAGATGCGGCAGGAGCCCTCGGCGAACTTGGAGACGCCCACCTCGATGAGCACCGGGCGGAGAGCGGTCGCCGCGCGGCCATCGGGCCGGACGAACTTCTTGGCTATGACCGGAGCGCTCTTGGCGTCATGCGGTCGCCTCCCATAGCGCGCGGATGCCGTCGGCATCGTAGGACTCGAGCTCTCGCGACTCACCGCGAGCGCTCTCTTCCATCCGGGACACGTGCGCCGCGAAGCGCTCGTTGGCCTCCCGCAGCGCGATCTCGGCGTCGAACCCGAGCGCGCGCGACGCGGCGACGATGTCGAATAGGAGATCGCCCAGGAAGCGCTGGTCATCGATGTCGATGGGCAGGTCGAGCGCGGGGACCTCGACGCCCACCCGCTCCACACGCTCCTGCAGCCGCTCCGCGCGGAACAGGCTGGGCAGCGAAACGGGGATGCCGTCCAGGATCCCGCTCTGCTTCGTCGATCCCTGCTCGTCACGCTTGATGCGCTCCCACTGCTCGAGCACGTTGCCCTCGACGGCCTTGCCCTCGAAGACGTGCGGATGGCGGCGGATGAGCTTCTCGGTGATGCGCTTCGCGACGTCGCCCAGGTCGAACTGCCCCTCCTCGCGCGCGAGCTGCGAGTGGATCACCACCTGAAAGAGGATGTCACCCAGCTCATCGCGCAGCTCGGCGGGATCACCGCGGTCGATGGCCTCGAGCGCTTCGTAGGACTCCTCGAGGAGGTTGGGCCGGAGCGATGCGTGGGTCTGCTCGCGATCCCAGGGGCAGCCATCGGGGGCTCGGAGCCGGTCCGCGATCCGCGCGAGCTCGGCGACCGCGGCGCCCATGCGGACGTGTGGATCCTCCGGGCTAGAACTCAAGGATGTGCTTGTCGACGCCGTGGGCCAGCTTCTCCCGCTCCAGCCAGTACTGGTATGCGCCGTTCGCGATCTGCTCCGTCTGCTCCGCGTCCAGCTCGCGCGACGCTTCCTTCTCCAGGACCTTGTAGACGATCCACTGGGTCGTGCCGATCGTGAGCGGCTCGGCGACCTGGCCGGGCTCGGTGCCGAAGACGCGCTCCTCCGCGACGGGCTGCACGATCATCCCGCGCGCGACCCAGCCGATGTCGCCGCCCTTCTCCTTCGACGTCGCATCTTCGGAGTACTGCTTCGCGATCTCCGCAAAGTCGGTACCGGCATCGAGCGCGGTACGCACATCGGTCTGCTTCTGCAGTGCCGCGCCGAACGCGTCGAAGCTCTCGGCAGTGGGCAGCGGGATCTTCACGAAGATCGCCGCGACGTGCAGCTGCTCCGTGGGTGAGGCGACGGAGGCGGCCTTCGCGCGCCGTTCGAACTCGCGCTTGAGGGCGTCGTAGCGGGCCCGCTCGCGCAGATCGACCTCGGTGAAGCCCGAGCTGAGATACCGCTGCACGAGCTCGTTCTCCGAAGGCTCGCGCTTCTCCTGCACCTGGATGATGTGGTACCCGAACTGGGTCTTGACGAGGTCGCTGATGTCGCCGATCGGGAGGGTGTGGAGCGCGTCGGCGAACTCCGTGACGTACTGGCCGCTGGGCGCGAAGCCGAGCTCGCCACCTGAGAACTGCGAGCCGGGGTCGTCCGAGTGCTCGGCGGCCAGCTTGTTCCAGAGGTCCTGGTCCATCGGTGCCGCGCGCAGCTCGTTGAGGATGGCTCGCGCCCTACCGGCCGCGTTGAGCTCGGCCAGCTCCTTGTCCTCGGCGTCTTCGGGCACCTCGATGAGGATGTGACGCACGCGGTACTCGCCGAACTCGACGGCGTACTGCGTCTCGACCTCGTCGGCCGCGGGCTCGTAGCCCGCCTCCTTCGCTTCCGCGTCGAGGATCCGCTGCTCGATGATCCGCTCGAGCGCGATGGTCTCGTACTGGGCCTTCTGCGACAGGAGCTCGGGGTCGTTCTCGAATCCCGCCGGGACGCCGTACTCCTGGTAGAACCGGACGAGCTCGAGGTCGAGCTGTCGCTCGAAGTCGCGCATCGGGATGATCCGACCGTCGATGGTCACGACGGGCGCAAGGTTCTCCTCGTAGTAGCGCTCCGACGCCGCCCACGCGACGAGTCCGACCGCGGACAGCAGCACCGCCGTGAACGCGGTCACGACGATCGCCTGCTGGCGGCGCTCGCGCTGCCAGCGGGACATGCGCTGGCGATTGGTCAGGCGTGAGAGCGGGACGCGTCTTGCCATCGGAAGGTCTAAGTCTACGGAGTCGCTCGGTCTTAAGTGGACCTTAGTCGCCAACCGAGCGATACACCGCGAGGGTCTCGTCGGCGGCACGGTCCCAGGAGAAGAGCGCAGCGCGGCTCGCGGCGCGGTCGCGCAGGTCGGCGGCCAGCGTCTCGCTGGCAAGGAGCGACACCAGGGCCTCGCCGAGTGCCGCCGGCTCTAGCGGATCGACGAGGATCCCGGCGTCGCCGACGACCTCCTCCACCGCCCCGGCGCGGTACCCGACCACCGGCGTACCCGCGGCGAGCGACTCGAGGGGCGTCAAGCCGAAGCCTTCGAGCAGCGCGGCATGAAGGAGGCACTCCGCCCCCGCGTAGAGCGACGCTAGCGTGGCGTCGTCGAGGTACCCGGTGACGATCACGCGCTCGAGCGGCGCGCGCGTCCGCTCCATCGCCGCACGCAGGTGCGTCTCGAGCTTGCCGAGCTCGCCCGCGACGACCAGGCGCAGCTCCGGATCGGATCCCGCCGCCTGCGCGAAGGCCGCGAGGAGGCCGTCCATGTTCTTGCGTGGATCGAACTGGCCGACGTAGAGCACGTACCGGCCGGGGATGCCGAGCCGCTCGCGCGCGACGCGCAGTCCTTCATGGCGCGGCGGTGGAGCGAAGTCCGGGTCGACGGCCTCGGGGATCACGCGGACCCGTGATGGCGGGATGCCGAGGCGCTCCGTGACGTCGCGCGCTGTCGCCTGGGATGGGACGATCACCGCGTTGGCGCGCTGGGCCATCGCGTACTGCCACATGTGACCCACGCGCACGTGGGGCCAGCGCAGGTAGTGATCGGGCCAGTGCAGCGGCGCGAGATCGTGGATCGTCAGCACCGCGCGCGCGCGGCGCAGCGCGGGGAGCCCCAGCTGCACCGAGTGATAGACGGTGTCGCTCCCGTAGCCGGCGAGCTCGAACGAGAGCATCGGGGCGTCGAGCGCCAGCATCGCCAGCTCGGGCCGGCGCGGCCGCATCACGCGGAGCTCGTCGTGCGGCGGCAGCGGCTGGTCCGCGGCGGCCGGGAACGTCGCGAGCCGCAGCAGCGTCCAGCGCACGTCCGCCGGGGCACGGCGCGCGAACGCAGCAAGCAGGCCGCGCGAGTAGCGCCCGATGCCGCGCGTTCGGCTCACCGTCTGGAGGTGCCGTGCATCGAAGATGACACGCATCGATCCGTACTATCGCTCGGTGCCGCTCATCTCGGTCGTGGTCCCGACGTACAACGAGGCCCAGACGGTCCCGGTGCTCGCGCGGCGGCTGTCCACAGCACTGTCGGGTCAGGAGTGGGAGCTGGTCGTCGTCGATGACGGCTCGCCCGACGGCACCGCCGCGGTGGCCTCCGGGCTCGCTCCGGAGCTGCCCGTCCGCGTGGTCAAGCGGCCCGGGAAGCTCGGGCTCGCGTCCGCGGTCATGGACGGCTGGACCGAGGCGCGCGGCGAGATCCTCGTTGTCATGGACGCCGACCTTTCGCACCCGCCCGAGGCGGTGCCGGCGCTGATCGACACGCTCCGAAAGGGCGCGGACATGGCGGTCGGCAGCCGCTACGTACATGGAGGCGGGACGGTCGACTGGCCACTGCGGCGGAGGATCGTGTCCCGCGTCGCGTGCCTCATGGGCAACGTGCTCGTCCCGGTCCGCGATGCCACCAGTGGGTTCTTCGCGGTCCGCCGCGCGGTGATCGAGGGCGTGCGGCTCAACCCCATCGGCTTCAAGATCGGCTTCGAGGTCATCGCCCGCGGCCGCCACCGCCGCGTGGTGGAGGTGCCCTACACGTTCCGCGACCGGGAGCACGGCGCCTCCAAGTTCGGGACGCGCGAGATCCTGAACTACGGCGTCCAGCTCATGCAGGTAGCGCGCGATCGCGCGCTCGGGCGCCTGCGGGTCCCGACCGACGTCCCGCCGGCGACACGACCGTGATGGGCGAGCGCACGCAGGTCGCGCTTCAGGTCGTCCTGGTGCTCGTCGTCCTCGGAGCCGCGGTGGCCGGGATCGTCACGAGCGTCCAGAGCCAGCCGCCGCAGATCGCGGGCCGCACGTTCGCACCGCCCGACGCGAGCCTCATCGCCTCGACCCTGCGCTCCCCCACCGCGACGCCGGCTCCGACGACGCCCCCGCCCACGCCGAGCTTCGCCACGCTGCCCCCGCCGCCCTCGCCCACGGCGTCGCTCGCACCGATCGAGATGCAGCCCTACACGCTGAGCGGCAAGTCGTACACGGGCGTCGTCGCTCCCGTGGGCGCGGTCTTCATCGCGCCGTTCGACGCGCGCGTGGAGGTGATCGTCTACCAGCTCATCGACGGCGAGATCAGGACCGGCACCGATGTCGCCGGCATCCCCTCATACCCGTACGTGAACCTCTTCACGGGCGACCGGATCATGCGGTTCCGCCCAGGAGCGCTGACGACGGACACCGAGATCCTCGTCAGCACCGCGCGAGTCAGTGAGGGCGATCCGCTCTTCCGAGTGATCGGGACCGGAGCGTCGTCGTGGCGCGACTTCTACGACGCGACGGTGGGGGCGCAGATCATCGTCTCGCTCGAGACCACGACCCTGACCGATCTCGACGCCAAGCCACTGATCAGGACTCGCTAGCCCCGCGGGCCGACCAGCGGCAGGAGCATCGGCACATCGCGGACGTAGCGCTCGTACGCGGGGCCGAGCTCCGAGCGCAGCAGCTCCTCCTCGGCGCGCGCGCGAAGGTAGAGGCCCGGGAACGTGACCGCGATCGTCCCGGCAAGCAGCAAGAGGTTGCCGGTCGCGAGGCAGGCTCCGAGGTAATGCAAGCCCAGTCCGGTGTAGATGGGATGGCGCACGATCCCGTACGGGCCCGAGCGGATCACCTCGTGCCCGCGGTGGACCTGTACCTCCACGTCAAAGTGGCGACCGAGCGTCGAGGCAGCCCACATCGCGACCGCGATGCCTGCGACCGTCAGCCCAATGCCGATCAACGCGAGCGCATCGGGGACCGCTATCTCCGGCCCGGGCCGGAGCCAGATGACCAGATAGGGCACCCAGATGAAGGCGGGTAGCCACTTGGCCAGCCCTCCGCGTTCCACCAGCGATGGCCCGCGC
>CAZTAI010000053.1:0-9607 GCA_964611555.1 uncultured Chloroflexota bacterium
CCGCCGCAGCACGGCGAGAAGCGGCTCGTGGTGCGCCGCGCGGGCGGCGCGCTGCCACTGGTGCAGGTCGCGTTCAAGACGCCCGCCGCCACCGACCCGCTGGCGCCTGCGCTCGAGACCCTCGCGACGGCCCTCGCCTCCGGCGGCTCGCAGGAGTCAGCGTCGGGCCGATCTTCGCGCCTGTACCGCGCGCTGGTCGCGAGCGGCCTCGCGACAGAGGTCGAGGCGAGCTTCGCGCTGCGCAAGGATCCACACCTGTTCTGGATCGAGGCTGCGCTACCTCCCGACGGCGACCACCTGGCCGTCGAGCGGCAGATCATTCAGGAGACGGAGCGGCTGGCGACGGAGATGATCCCTGACGCCGAGTTCGCACGGGTGCGCCGGCAGGTCCTGGCTGGCAGTGCTTTCCCGAGCGACACGATCAGCGGGCGCGCGTTCCGGCTCGGCCACCTGCTCTCCACCGGTGCGGCGGCGTCCATAGCCGAGTGGCACGAGCGGCTCGCCGCGGTCACTGCGGAGGACGTTCGCACGGCCGCCGCGGCCACGTTCATCGAGCGCTCGCGCACCGCCGGCTGGTTCGTGCCCGCCGAGTGACGCTCGCCACGCAGACGCTGCGCGTCCATCGCGGCGAGGTAGGCAGGCTGCGCGTCGCGGTCGCGCCGATCGCGGGCCTACGTTCCGTGGTCGCGCTCCTGGCGCTCGAGGCGGGCCTGTGGGCCGAGCCTGACGGACGCCCGGGCATCGCCCGCCTCGTTGCGCAGTCCCTCCTTCGCGGCACCGAGCATCACGACGCGGCGGGCTGGGCGGCGGCGCTCGACGATCTCGGAGCGATCGCGCGGATGGACGTCGGGTCGCACGCAGCGATCCTCTCGGGCCAGTCCCTGGCCGCTGACCTTCGTTCTTATCTCGGGCTCGCGGCCGATGCGGTGATGCGACCAGCGTTCGCCGCCGCGGAGCTGGAACAGGTGCGCACGCAGACGATCGCCGCCCTGGAAGAGGACTCACGCGATACCCGCGGGGTGGCCGACAAGGTCTGGCGCGAGCTCGCGTATCCGCCTCGGCATCCGTTCCGCACTCGGGCGCTCGGCGACGAGGCGGTGGTGCGCGAGGCGACGGTCGACGATCTGCGCGCCTTCCACCGGCGGGAGATCCTGGGGCGCGGTGGCGTGCTCGTGTTGGCCGGAGCCGTCGAGGCGGGTGAGGGGCTCGCGGCGGCCGAAGAGGCGTTCGGCTCTTGGCCCATGGGCGAGCGGCCCGACGCCCGCCGCGTTCCCGAGGCGGCGATCTCTGCGCTCCAGAGGCGCGATGAGGTCGTGCCTGACAAGACGCAGACGGATGTGGTCCTCGGCTGGCTCGGCCTTCCGCGGACGGACCCGCGCTACGTCGCCGCGCGCGTGACGAACATGGTCTTCGCGGCCGACACGTTCGCGAGCCGCGCGGGCAAGGTGGTACGTGACGAGCTCGGGCTCGCCTATTACTTCTTCAGCACCCTCGGCGCGACGCGTGGTCAGGGTGCGTGGACCGTGCGCATGGGCGTGAACCCCGCGAACGTCGAGACCGCGATCAGCACCACGCTCGTCGAGCTCCGCAAGGTGCTCGCGGGCGACTTTCCGGCGGACGACCTCGTGCTGGCGCAGGACAAGCTCGTGGGCGAGCTGCAGGTCGCGCTCGAGTCGCCGGGCGGCATCGCCGGCATGGTGCTCGAGGCGGAGCTGTTCGACCTGGGCGGCGATCACCTCGAGCGCTATCCCGATCAGCTCCGATCCGTGACCAAGGACCAGGTCGTCGAGATGGCCCGCGCGTTCCTTCCGGCGGACCGCTACGCGCTCGCGACCGCGGGACCGGCGCTCGCCAAGTGAGCGGCTTCAGCGAGGTCGCGCTCAAGGCGTTCGCCGACAAGGGCGAGGTCGACGTGGAGACCCGCTCCGCGGAGGGGACGCTCCACAAGGTGATCATCTGGATCGTCGTCGTGGACGGCGTGCCCTACGTCCGTTCGGTTCGCGGCCCGAAGGGCCGCTGGTTCCGGGAGCTCATGGCCCGCACGGAGGGCGCGATCAAGGTCGGCCGGGTCCGCTACCGGGTGCGCCCGAAGCTCGTCAAGGACGAGGCCACGAACGAGCGCGTGAGCCAGGCGATCCGCGCGAAGTACAAGACCTCGAAGGCCTCCGTGACGGCCATGGTCCGCCCGGAGGTCCTGGTGACCACCGCCCGCCTCGAGCCCGCCTAGGTCCCCGGCCGGAGTTGCGCCCTGGCGCGACCGCCGCGATCTGCCTGTGGAACAGGCCCGCGCTGTACAATGGGGCGCACAACCGACCCGGTACCAAGGTCCAGGGGGCAACGCCCGGGGCCTTTTTCATTCCGGCACAAGTGCGGGCTCGAAGGCCCGTCCCGGAGGGAGATCCCAATGAACGCTGACAAGCCTGTCTACGTATCCGCCGAAGGCATCAAGAAGCTCGAGGGCGAGCTCGAAGAGCTGCGCACCAAGGGGCGCGCCGAGGTGGCGGAGCGCATCCACAACGCCATGGAGTTCGGAGACTTCTCCGAGAACTCCGAGCTGGAGCAGGCGAAGAACGATCAGGCGTTCCTCGAAGGCCGGATCCTCTCGCTCGAGCAGATGCTCAAGAACGCGGTCACGATCGACCAGAACGGCCACCACGAGCGCGTCGAGGTGGGCAGCAAGGTCGTGATAGAGGCCGACGGCGAGAAGGTCACGTACGTGATCGTCGGATCCGCCGAGGCCGCGCCGGCCGAGGGTCGGATCAGCAACGAGTCGCCTGTCGGGAAGGCGCTCATCGGTCACCGCAAGGGTGAGACCGTGCGCTTCAACGTGCCCGCCGGAGCGATCGAGATGAGGATCCTGGGAGTCTCGTAGCCCGCTACGATCTGACCGCATGACCTTCTGGGCCGATGAGGAGGCGAGCCTCCTCGATCCCGGGCGCGATCACGTCATTCGCGACTCGAAGACCCCTTCCGGTACGGTGCCGGTGTCGGGTCTGCGCGGCCCGATCGTCACCGATGCTCTCTACCGGACCTTCAAGGCTCGCGGCCTTCGGGTGCGCTACGTCTTCACCATCGACGACTACGACCCGATGGATTCGCAGACCATGCGGCAGCAGGAAGGCATGGCCGAGCACATGGGCCGGCCGTTCTGCGCCATCCCGTCCCCGGATCCGGCGGTCGCGGACGACTTCGCGCGCTATCACGCCAACGTCTATCTCGCGACCTTCGCGCTCCTCGGTATCCGTCCCGAGGAGATCCACTGGCTTCGCGATCTCTACCGCTCGGGAGCCCTGGATCGGCAGATCGATCTCGTGCTCCGGAACGCGACGACCATCCGCGAGATCTACGCGCGCGTCTCGAACGTCATCAAGGACGACCGGTGGCTGCCGATCGGCGTGATCTGCGAGCAGTGCGGGCGTCTCGGTACGACCTACGCCCACGATTACGACGGCCAGACCGTCGCCTATGATTGCCGTCCCGATCTCGTGACGTGGGCGACGGGATGCGGCAAGTCCGGACGGATCTCACCTTTCGGCGGTAACGCGAAGCTCTACTGGAACCTCCAGTGGTGCGCGATGTGGGATCACTTCGGCGTGACATACGAGGAAGGCGGGAAGGACCTCCTGACCGCGGGAGGCTCACGCGACCGCGCCGACGAGGTGTACCGCCAGGTGTGGAAGAAGGAGCCTCCGATCGGCTTGGCGCACGAATTCCTGAACATCGGCGGCCGCAAGATGTCGACGTCGCGCCCGGAGGACTGGAAGGCGCTGGGCGCCGCTGCGCACGAGCTGGTCGGGGTCTACTCGCCGGAGCTGATCCGGTTCCTGATGCTGCGGACGCCGCCGCAGCGCCACATCGACTTCGACCCGGCCGGGGGCACGCTTCCGAAGCTCGTGGACGAGTACGACAAGGGTGCGGAGGCCTACGCCGCTGATCCGGCGAGCGACCTCGGCCGCGTTTGGGCGCTCTCGCAGGTGAACGAGGGGACCGCGCCGGTCCAGTTCAGGGTCCGCTTCTCGATCGTGGCCGACTGGCTGCAGATCCCGAGCATCGACCCGCTCCGGAAGGCGGGGGAGCGCAAGGGTGCCGCGCTCACGGATGCGGAGGGTCGCGACCTGGCGGGCCGGATCGCCCTGGCGCGCGTCTGGCTCGAGCGCTGGGCGCCCGAAGAGGCAAGGTTCACGGTCCAGGACGAGCTACCCGAGGCCGCGAAGACGCTCTCGCCGACGCAGCGCCGGTTCCTGGCGCGGGCGGCCGACGAGGTGGGCTCGACGAAGGAGGCCGAAGATCTCCAGACGAAGCTGTATGCGGCGGCGCGAGAGGTGGGCCTGACGGAGGGCGAGAAGGTCTCGAAGGACGCGTTCGCGGCGATCTACCTCGCGCTGCTCGGCAAGCCGATCGGCCCGCGCGCCGCGTGGCTGGTCGCGACGCTCGATCCCGAGTTCGTTGAGCGCCGGTTCCGCGAGGCGTCGATGGACGGAGTCACCGCGTGAACGAAAAGCTCCCCGTCGCGATCATCTGGCACATGCACCAGCCCTACTACAAGCATCCGCAGACGAGCGAGTTCGTTCTCCCGTGGGTCCGGCTCCACGCCTCGAAGGACTACCTGCACATGGCCAAGCTCCTCCAGGAGTTCCCGGGCGTGAAGGTCAACTTCACGATGGTCCCGTCGCTCCGCGACCAGCTCGAGGACTACGCGCAGGGCGCCGACGACGAGGACACCCGTCTAACGATGCGCACCGTCGAGGCGGAGCTGGACCCCGAGGAGAAGGAGCACATGATCCGCCGCTTCTTCTCCATCCACCACGGGAACGTCATCAGCCAGCACGACGAGTACCGGCGGCTGCTCGAGATGAAGATGGTCGCGGGGGAGCGGCCCGACCTCTTCTCTGACGACTACTTCGTGGACCTCGCGCTCTGGTTCAACCTCGCCTGGATGGACCCCGACGACATCGCCAGCGACGAGCGGCTCTCGGCTCTACGCGAGCGTGGCCGCAACTTCACTCGCGAAGAGGTCCGCTACGTGATGGGCCGGCAGCGGATGATGGCCTCCGGCGCGCCGCACCTCTACCACCGCCTGGAGCGCCAGGGCCAGGCCGAGATCCTGACCGTGCCCTACTACCACCCGATCCTGCCGCTGCTCATCGATAGCCGGACGGCCCTGCGGAGCGATCCGCACGCGGAGCTGCCAGAGAAGCCGTTCGCCTACCCGGAGGACGCGGCGTACCAGCTCGAGGAGGCCGTCGCCTTCCACGAGCGCGCGTTCGGCGTGAAGCCGCGCGGCGTCTGGCCGTCGGAGGGCTCGGTATCCCCCGAGGCCGCGGACCTCATCGTGAAGGCCGGGCTCAAGTGGTTCGCCTCGGACGAGGGCGTGCTGGCGCGCTCGGTCGGCATGGAGCTGCACCGCGACGAGCACCAGTCGCTCGTGGAGCCGCAGCTGCTCTATCGGCCCTACCGCTTGCCGAACGGCGCGTTCGCCATCTTCCGGGACCGCGTGCTCTCCGACCGCATCGGCTTCGCCTACGGCGGCATGGATCCGGGCGACGCGGTCGGTGACCTCATCGGCAAGCTCGCGCGGGCGCGCGAGCGCCTGCCCGAGCAAGGCGGACCGTGGCTCGCCTCGATCATCCTCGACGGCGAGAACGCCTGGGAGGGCTACCCGAACAACGGGAACGACTTCCTGCGGCGTCTCTACGGCCAGCTCGAGGCCGACGGCCGATTCGAGACGGTGCGTGTCAGCGAGTACCTGGACGCGCACCCGCCCACGGTCCAGCTGCCTCAGCTCCACTCGGGCTCGTGGATCGATTCGAACTACCGCGTGTGGATCGGTGAGGCCGGTCACAAGATCGCCTGGGAGATGCTCGAGCAGACGCGCGCCTTCGCCGAGCGGCAGTGGGGACCGCTGCGCGGGATGCCCACCAACGTGCGGCAGGCGCTCATGGTCGCTGAGGGCAGCGACTGGTTCTGGTGGTACTCGAGCCGCAACTCGAGCCCCGAGGATCACGTCTTCGACTCCCTGTTCCGCGCGAACCTCGAGGTCGTGTGGTGGTTCGCCGGCGCGGAGCCGCCGGAGCGCCTGCGCTCGCCGCTGCTAGATCCGAGCCGAAGCGGTCTCGTCCGCACCGGCGGCAGCTCCATGCTCCCCGGCTAACGGCCCGACCGCCTAGCTCAGGCGAGGCCCTCGAGGAACGCGGCAGGCGAGAGGATCGGCGCATCCGCCAGGGCCAAGAGGTCCTCGTCGCCCGTGACGAGGATGGCTGCGCTCGCTTCCGCGAGCGCCGGGAGGTAGTCGTCGCCAGCGTCTCGCGAGCGCCGCGGTGACGTTGCCGGACCTTCAACGCTCGTTGCCGTGCGGCCGAGGAGGTCGATGAACGCCGTCGCTTCCTCCTCGGTGATCCGGGACCGAAGCTTGGGGTACGCCAGCGCTCGACGGAGCTCAGCCAGCAGCCCTTCGGACACGACGAGCTCGAACTCCCCGGCCAGCCAGCGCGCCACGAGGGCCGCCGGACTCCCGGACGGCGAGAGCAGGGCCGAGATCAACACGTTCGGGTCGAGGACCGCTCGACCCGCGGTCACCTGCGCCGCTGCGGTCTCGTCCGGTGCTGAGCTTCGACGGCCAGGCGCATCGCTTCGTCTTCACGCATTCGGTTCTTCGCCCAGAGCCTGTTCAGTAGGTCGAAGCCGAGGTCGCGGCGCAGGGACTCCTCGATGACCTCGCTGTCGCCCTTCCCCTGTCGCGCCGCGCGGACCTTGACCCAGCGGAGGACGTCCTGGTCGAGCGTGACGGTCGTGCGCACCTTCGGCATGTTCGCATCTTAGCATCACGATGCGCAGGCCTGCGTGAACGACGGACGCCTCGCTCAATGTTCCTAGAGGGAGAGGCCGGGCCGCGCGGTGCGGCGCGCCAGGACCCAGGTGATCGCGAGCGGTACGAGCACGAAGGGAACGTAAAGCGGCGCCGCGCCGAAGCTGATGAGCACGGTCGCCTCGATGACGAGCGCCAGGCTGACGAGCGACGTCCGCTGGGTCCACACGCCAGCGGCGGCGAGCAACGGCGCGAGCGACCAGACCGCCAGGACGAGGAGCGGCATCGGCCACATCGAGGCGAGACCTTGCGCCTCGACCATGCTCGTGGCCTCGCAGCGCATCGGCGCGCTCGAGGCCACCTGGCCGTCGGCAGGGACCGCCGTGCTGGCAGTGCAGCGCGTCCCGAGCGGCACGAACAGCAGAACGAGACCGGTCAGGATGCCGAGAGCTGCTGTGACCGCGGCAGCTATCCGAGCGATCACTGCTCGAACTCATTCCATCCTGCCCCGTCGAGTAGGCGGGCGATGACCCTCCTGACCTGCACTAGGTTCGGCGCCACAAGAACAGTCTGCGACGGCGTACGTCGCGACGGCACGGAGAGCCGCCACGCACAGGCGGCGGTGATCAGACTGGGAAGATGAGCGAGGCACTTGGGATCGACGCAGGCGGTCCGCTGATGGATTCGCGCGCGCACGGCGACCTCTTCTTCAGCGACCGCTATCTCGAGGTGCCGCTCGTGCCGGGAGCTGTTCGGAGCATCGCGCGGCTGGCGACCGAGCGTTTCGGCGAACGCATTTACATCGTTTCGACCAACGTGCGCCGCCGTCCGCAGGCGCTCGAGATCTTCGCCGCTGGAGGCCTCACGCGAGTCATTCCGCCCGAGCGCGTGTTCTTCTGCGACACCGACAGGCAGAAGGCAGAGGTCTGCGATCGTCTCGGGATCACGCATTTCGTGGATGACCGCATCGAGGTCCTATCGCTTCTGGAACGGGTTCCCCACCGTTACCTGTTCGACGGCCCCAGGCGCGACGAGTTCGAGCGCACCTCGGACGGCAGCGCCGTCATCGCCGTCAGCGACTGGGAAGATCTTGCCGCGCGCCTGCTCGCCGCTCGCCACCCCTGATCGAGGGACATTCACGATCGCACGCCCACCCCAGTGCGCTCTTCCTAGAGGACCTACCTCCCCAGCTTGGCCGCCGCGTCCCAGGCGGCCTCGAGCGCGGGAAGCACGCGCGGCCAGGCGAAGCGCTTCGCGGTCGCGATGCCATCGGACCGGATCGCCGCCACCGCTTCCCCGCGGTCGCGAAGGAAGTCGAGGTGAGCCGCGAGCTCGCGGGGATCGTCGGTCTGCACGACCACGGAGTTCCCGTACGGGACCGCGTAGTCCTCGCCGGTGCGGCCGACGAAGGCGATCCCGCCGCAGGCCATGACCTCGAGGCCCACCAGACCGAACGGTTCCTTCTCGGAGTTAGCGAGCACGCCATCGGCCGCCGCGTAGAGCGTTCGCAGCGCACGCTCGGAAACGAAGAAGTCCAGGAAGACGACGTCGGCCGGCGAAGCGGCGATGGCGGCGGCAACGGTCGGCACGGGCGCCTCGGCGGCGAGGCGCAGCTGATCGACCGAGAGGCCGCGCGCGCGAACGCGCGCCCACACGACCTCGGCGTAGTCGGACCGGCTGCCTCGCATCACGAGCCGCGGCTTGCGCCCGGAGGCCTTCAGGGCAGCGACCGCGTCCACCGCCCACAGCCAGCGCTTGTCGCGGTCGAAGCGCGCCACTTTCACCAGCGTGGGCCGGCCCGAGAACACCGCCTTCATGGCGCGTACATCGTTCGGCGGGACCGGGCGCAGCCACCGCTCCGCGATCCCGTTCGGGTAGACGCCCGCCTCGAGGTCCAGCTCGGCGAGGGCAGCGCGCATGAAGCGGGACACGGTCGTCACGGTCGTGGCCCGTGCGAGCGTCAGCAGGTCGATCGCACCGAGTCCGTAGGTGTTGTTCGCGTTCCAGAAGAGCGACGCGGCTGGCCGCAGACCGCGCGCGGCGAGCAGAACAGCCGTGCCGATCGCCGCGTCCGCTGTCTGCCAGTCCTCGAACATGACGACCGTCCGGCGGCCCTGCGCCGCGGCGGGCGCGATGACGTCGCCGACGAGGTGCGGCGGCACAGTGCGCGAGAAGTCGCGCCACTTCCCGTCCTCGCCGTCATAGACGTCCTTGGGGTGGTAGGCGCTGATCCACTGGCTCCATCTCTGGAGGGTGAGATGCCCGCTCATGCGCTCCTCGGTCGCGGGTGCGGCGGGGTCGCCGAGGAACAGGTGGCGCACGTCGTAGCCCCGAACCACCAGCGCTTCGGACAGGTCGTTCATGCGCGTGGCGAGGCCGCCGACGAACGAGTACCGGTCCGGCCCTTCGAACGCGACGAGCTGCACCAGCTGGAGCGCCATCGGCGCCGAGCGTAGCCGGAGCCGTCGCTCGCTACGTCTGAGCGAGAGCGGCAGCGGCCGCTTGCGGACGCTGACGGACGAGCGATGAAGACGAACGGAGTGAGTACGATCTGCCGATGCGGCCGATCGATCGCGTTCGTCAGGACCCCGCGCAGGTGCGGCGGGAGCTGGAGCTGCGCGGCTTCGAGGCGCCGCTCGACCGGATCCTCGAGAGCGACCGGGCGGCCCGCGAGCTCCGCCAGCAGGTCGAGACGCTCCAGGCGGACCGCAACAGGGCCAGCAAGGGGGGCCCGCCCAGCGACGAGGTCAAGGCGCGGATGCGCGAGATCGGCGATCGCATCAAGACCATCGACGCCGAGCT
>CAZTAI010000054.1:0-9572 GCA_964611555.1 uncultured Chloroflexota bacterium
GCGTGAACTTGACCGCGTTCGTCAGGAGGTTGAGGACGACCTGCTTGACCTTGCGCTCGTCCGCTTCGATCACCTGGAGGCCCTCGGGGACGTCGACGCTCAGCGAGATGCTGTGGCGGGCCGCGCGCTCCTTCACAAGGGCGACCGCCTGACCGATGGCCTCGGCGATGCGGAACTCCCCCACTTCCAGGTCCATCCGCCCGGCCTCGACCTTCGAGAGGTCGAGGATGTCGTTGATCAGCGTCAGCTGGTGCTGTCCGGAGCTGTGGATGTCCTGGATGTAGTCGCGCTGCCGATCGCTGAGCGCCCCGAACATGCCCTCGAGGAGCACCTCGCTGAAGCCGATGATCGCGTTCAGCGGCGTGCGCAGCTCGTGCGACATGTTCGCCAGGAACTCGCTCTTGTGCTTGCTGGCGACCTCGAGCTGCCTGGACTTGTCCTGGACCTCATTGAATAGGCGCACGTTCTCCATCGCGATCACGGCCTGATCCGCGAATGTCTCCGCGAGCGCGATCTGACGGTCGCTGAACGGGCGCTGGATGAGGCGGGCAACGATCATCGTGCCGATCGGCGTGCCGTCGCGCAGCAGCGGCACAGCAAGCAGGGCGCGTGCGTTGGTCTTGACAGCCATGCCCGTCCCCTGTCTTACCGCCTCATCCGCGAAGACATCGGGAATGTGGATCGTGCGGCGCTCTTTCACCGCGCGCGACAGGGGCGCCGCGGTCCCCGAGAGCTTGTCCAAGGTCAGGCTGCGGACGCTGTGCGACGTCACACGATCCGCCGCTTCATCGACCAGGCGCTGAAGCTCTGCGGTCCTCCCGTACAGCGAAGAGGTGCCCGTGCCTTCGAGCTGGTTGATCCAGGCGATGTCCGCATCGCAGAGACGGGTAGCGGACTCGATGACCGTTCGCAGCACGAGCTCGAGATCGAACACAGACCGGCTGATGGTCTTGAGCACCTCAGAGGTCGCCGTTTGCTGCTCGAGAGCCTCCTGTGTCTCATTGAAGAGGCGCACGTTCTCGATCGCGATCCCTGCCTGCTTCGCGAAGGCTTGCACCAGCTCGACTTCCCGCGGGCTGAACGGTCCCGGCTCGAGGCGGCCGAGCAGCATCGTGCCTATCGGGCTGCCGTCCCTCACGATCGGCACTGCGAGACGCGCGCGGAGATCGTGTTGCGGCAGCTCTGGATCGGTCCGAGCGTCGTCGATCATGTGCGTGGTCAGCGTGCGAGTACTTCGTGCGGCCAGGGTCGGGCCGTTCCGATCCAGCCTGCCGCCCCGCGCGACCTGCGAGCCGGCAACCTCACGCCCAACACGGACGAGAAGCTCGATCCACTCTTCGTCGACGACGCGGTAGAGGCCGCACTGGTCGGCATGGCATAGGGCGTTCGCCCGTTCAGCGATGGTCCGGAGCACGGTGTCGAGATCGAACGCAGATCCGCTGATCGCGCCAAGGACATCCGAGATCGCCGTCTGCTGCTCGCGGGCCTCGGCGAGCTCGCGCCGAAGCTCCTCGACAGAGGCGGTCGCGTCGTCCTTGCGGCTGACTCTCCTCCCCATCGGTCGGGCGAGTATCGCGGGAGTGCCTGCCACGGGACAGTGCTCGAGAGCACACCTTCTCGCTTGGGGCGTTACATAGACTCGCCGTCGTGCAGCAGCCGACGCCACAAGCGGAGGCCGTCGCCGGCCTCCTCGCCGAGATGTCGCTGTTCCAGCCCCTCTGGCCGGAAGAGCGGATGACCCTGGCCAACAGGATGCGCCCGAAGCGCTTCGCCAAGGGCGAGGTCGTCTTCCACCGCGAGGACCCGGCCTCGCACCTGTACGTGATCGCCACCGGCACCGTGAAGATCGCGCTTCCCGACGAGACCGGCCGCGAAGTGGTCGTCGCGCTCTACCGCGGTGGGGACGTCTTCGGCGAGCTCGCTCTCTTCGACCAAGCGCCGCGGTCCGCGACGGTCACGGCGCTGAGCGAAACGGTCGTGTACGCCCTTTCAGGCGAGGACTTCTTCGCGGTGCTCGAGAAGAACCCGAAGGCCATGCGGCAACTGCTGGCACTGCTCGCCCGGATCGTGCGGCGCGTGTCCGGCCAGGTCGGCGACCTCGTATTCCTGGACCTCGAGGGCCGCGTCGCCAAGTACCTGCTCGACCTGAGCGAGCTGTCGCCGGGCAAGCGCGAGGTCGAGCTCACGCAGGAGGACCTCGCCAACTTCGTGGGCGGCACGCGGGCCGCCGTTAACCGAGCTCTCGGCGATCTGCAGAAGCTGGGCGCCATCGAGATCGGCCGCCGTCACATCGAGGTTCGCGACCCCTCGAAGCTCAAGGCGCAGATCCGGTACTAAATGGAAGAGCGGCCCCGGAGGGCCGCTCTTCGCACGCAGCTGAGAAGGGTGGCTTACTCGGTCGGCTCGTTCGGCCGCAGGCCGTGGGACCCTGCGTCGTTCGCGACGTCGGTCTCACGCGCTGCCGAGTCGCCGCTCACGTCGCCGGGGTCGAGCTGGTTGAAGTCACCAGAGACATCGGCCGGCTCGAGAGCGGTCGCGGGTGCGACGTTGAGGTCGCCCTCGATGCGCCGCAGGTTCGTCGCGTTCGCCGACTGTGCG
Source organism: uncultured Chloroflexota bacterium (assembly GCA_964611555.1). Lineage (GTDB taxonomy): Bacteria > Chloroflexota > Limnocylindria > P2-11E > P2-11E > GWC2-70-10. The sequence goes on from CAZTAI010000054.1 coordinate 2,599, forward strand.
GCGTCGCGGGCCGCGCTGGTCGCGTTGCTGACGATGCCGGGGTCGAAGGCGTTGAAGTCGCCGGAGACGTCGCCGGCCTCGCGAGCCGCGCTCACGTTGAGGTCGCCCTCGATGCGCCGCAGGTTCGTGGCGTTGGCGGAAGCGCCGCCCGTGTCGATCGCGGACGCGCGTCCGGCTGCCCCGCCCTCGTCGATGAAGGCCGATGCGCCCGCACCGGTCAGGTCCGGTGAGACCGCGGACGCGCTGGCTGCGCTGATCCCGCTGAGGTTGAACGCCTTGCTCATCCGCTGGTCGACGCCGAGCGCCGTGAGCTTGCCCGGGTCGCCGCTGGTGATGGCCGACCGCTCGTCCGACGTGAGGTCGAAGCCCGCCAGCGCCTTCTTGGGGTCGCTCTGCAGCTGACGCCTGAATGCCGCGTCGCCGATCGCCCGCTGGATGACCTGGTTGACCGTTCCCTTGGACATCTCTCTCGCTCCTCCTATTACGCCTCTCGCACCTGTGGGTGCTCTCGTAGGGCCGTCACGCTACACCCGGCTACCAGCAAGAAGACGCTCCAGAGGACGCCGACAAGGTGCTCTTGGGCACGCTGTGGCGCCTCGCCGGCGCTCACTCCAGGTCCGGCATCTCCACGGGTTCGCCCTTGGGGCGACAGACGCCGCAGTGCAGGGCATCGTCCACGACCAGGGCGCGCAGCCGGTCGTGCTTCTTACCGCGGAAGATGTCGAAGATGAAGGGGTACTCCTTCGCGTGGTCGCGGCAGACGCCGCGGCCACAGAAGCGGCACGCGCCCAGCGCGGTCCTCTCGCAGGTCCAGCAGTCCACGGCTACATCACCCTCGTACCGCGGATCCTAGACCCGGCACGTTCTCGTAGTGCGTCGTCCGCTCACGGAACGTCTCGACGGTCTCGCCAGAGGCGGAGAGCAGGGCACTGAAGTCGCGGCGCGCCAGGCTCAGCAGTACGAGGTCCGTGACCGCCCGCACCGACATGCTCCGCGGCCGCCCGAAGAGCAGGGCCAGGTCGCCGAAGTCCTGATCCGGCCCGAGCGTGCGCACGGTCCGGCCCTCGGGAGAGATGACCTCGGCCGTGCCCTCACGGATGAGGTAGTAGTGGTCGCCCTGGTCGCCGACCTCGAAGACGAAGTCGTCAGCGCGGACGCGCCGGGTGACCAGCTTCGCGGCCAATCTGTCGAGCTCGGCCTCGCCCAGGCCACCGAAGAACGGGAGGCGGCGGAGCCGCGTGCGCTCTTCATCCGACGCGCGGATCCTCGCGGCCACCTCGAACCGGTCGCGGATCCACCGGAGGAAGTGGCCCTTGTCGATGGACCACACCACGCTCGGCGCGACGGCGCGGACGGTGGCTGTGCGCGGCGTGCCGTCCAGCAGCGCGAGCTCGCCGAAGCCTTCGCCGGGGATGATCTCGTGGAATAGGGCGCCGTCCGCGCCCAGCGCTTCGAGCCGACCCTCACGAACTATGTAGAACGCCGACGCCGACTCGCCGTAGGTCACGACGATCTGTCCCGGCTCAACACGCTCCTCGTTGATGTGATCGGCCAGCGCCACCAGCGCCTGCGGGGTCAGGTTCGAAAGGAATCGGACCCGCGCCAGCGTGCGCATGCGATCGATGAGCACGGCGCGCTCCGCGTGACGCGCTCGCTCGGCGATCGCGCCGAGCGCGCGCCGGACCATCCCGACGACATGCATCCCGAGAGCTATCACTACCGGGCCTACGAACACGAGCACCAGGACGACGAGGATCAGCAACCCGACCGGCCCGGTGGCCGCGAGCTCCTCCGCTAGCGGTCCCAGCCGAGTGCGCCAGATCCAGGCGCCGAAGAGGAGCATCCCGATAGATGCCGCGAGAGCGAGCGCGCCGTACGACCCCAGGAGCACCTCCTGCGCCGTCCAGCGCTCGCGGCGCCGTAGCTTCCGCGGCACGCCGGCGCGCACGAACGCGAGCGCGCGCTGCCTGAGGAGCGGCGCGTCTAGCGCGTCCACCAGGACGTGGTAGCCATCGAGGTCCAGGATCGGGAGCAGGTTGAACACGAACTGGAAGACCAGGAGCGTCGCCGCCTGGAACGCGATGGTCCCGACGATCGGGTCGGTGGTCGTGATGGCGACGAGCATGGCCAGGCTGGCGACCGTCACGCCGGCGATGGGTCCGGCGAGCGCCGCGATGATCCGCTGCTGCCGAGGGGCCATGACCATGTCGGTCGCGTCCACGTACGCGCACGGGAACAGGTAGTAGAAAGCGAGGCCGAGGGCCCGGACACGCCGGCCGAAGTGGCGTATGGCGAGGGCGTGCCCCGCCTCGTGGATCGAGATGGAGGCGACCTGCGCCAGCGCCAGACCGACGATCCCCCACGCCAGGCTCCCGCCGATCCGATACATGTCGCGGCCCGGAGCGCCGAACTCGCGGACCCACGTAGCGATCCCCAGGGCTGAGATCACGAGCACCAGCGCGGCGCCTAGGCGTGTGAAGAACAGGCGGCCCCCGGCGCGGTACAGCAGATCCACCAGCCGCTCCGGATTCGACCAGGTGGCGATGTTCCAGAGGACGAGCCGCCGCAGCGCCAGCGACGCCTGGATGAGGGGGTCGCGCCGAGCCCGCCGGAGGCGGAGCCGCTCGTACGCATCTACCCGCGCCTCTCCGAAGAACCCATTGGCGGCGAGGCTCGCGGTGAGCCGCGCGAGACGGTCCAGCGCGAGATAGCCGCTCCTTTGTAGGTGCTCGACGAGGATCTCCGCGACGGAGCGCTTCCCGTCCATGAGCCCAAAGAGCTCGAGATCCGTCGGCTCGAGCTGGACGTAGGTCCCGGCTCCGCCTGCAGCCTGCGTCGCTTTCAGGACCGTGTAGGTGGTGCCGTCGCGCTTGCGCAGGTCGGCGCGCTCGATCCCTTCGACTGGAGCCGGCACGAACGAGCCGTACTCCAGCCTCTCCTCGAGCCTCGCCCAGACCCCTTCCACTTGCGCGGGGACGCTAGCACCGGGGACCGCGAGCTCCGTGTGTCCGCCTTTACCGTCGGCGAGTGACCGCGGCGATAGAGCGGAGGGCCGCGCCTGTGGCACCACCTGGCTGCCGACGCACGAGCTCGTCGAGGTCGTCGGGCGTGTCGATGTCGAGCGCTATCCGGTGCGGCTTCACGCTTCGGGCCGAGCCGCGTACGGCGGCGACCGCGGCGGCTAAGTGACGCGCCGCGCTGTCCGGCCCGAACGAGGGCGCGATCACGTCCGGCGGCCGTAGGACGAGCGCGTTCGTGCCCGTGCCATGGCGATCGGTCGCGACGACGACCGCGCGGGGGCCCTCGGCGGTGGCGACGAGCGTTGCGATGTCCTCCGCTTCCAGCAGCGGCAGATCGCCCGCGAGCACGACCGCGGTCCGCGCACCTGCGGCGATCGCCGCGCGAATGCCGCGCGTGACCGCGGCATCCAGTCCGCCGCCCGGGTCGGAGACCACCGTCGCGCCGTCGACCGGAGCGGTCGGCGGATCGAGCACGGCGACCGTCCCGGCGAGACCGGCGCGCGAGGTCGCACGCAGGACGTCCGTGAGCATCGCGACCGCAAGTGCGGACCTGTCCGCCACATCGAGCGCGTCGCCGAGCCGCGTCTTCGCAGTCGGGCCAGTCCGCCCGACCACCACGGCCCACAGACCCTCGATCATGACCGCTTCCGTATCGCGGCCCGGAGCAGCACGCGTGCCAGCCGCTCCTCACCGCGCCGCCCGCGCATCAGCGCATCGGTGAGCACCGGACGCGCGCCGCTCGCGCGGACCTGGTCCGCGAGACCCCCGTCGACGCGGTCGAGCACGTACACGTCGACGAGGCCCGAGTACATGCCAGCGACCCCGGCTGCGGTCGGCTCCACCCCGAGATCCGCCAGCATCCGCGCGGCGGGACCCTTGACCGTCGCCCCGCCGATGAGCGGGCTGACCGCCGCGACGACCGCGCCGCGCGCGCGCGCCTCGACGATCGCGTCGCGGATGCCTGACAGCGCAAGGATCGGCCCGAGGCTGACGATCGGATTGCTCGGGCAGAGCACGATGAGGTCGGCCGCGTCGAGTGCGTCCAGGAGGCCAGGGGCAGGAGCGGCGCGCTCGATCCCCTCGAAGCGCACTCCTTTAATGGCGACGCTGCCACGGCGCCGAACGAAGAACTCCTGGAAGTGCACCCACTGCCCCTCCTCGGCGAGCTGCACCCACGTCTCGATGGGCTCGTCGCTCATCGGGAGGATGGTCACGCCGGTCACACCGAGACGGCGTGCCAGCTCCGCAGTGACGGCGCTCGGCGTCCAGCCCTCAGCGAGCAGCTCGGTCCGTCGGATGTGCGTCGCCAGGTCGAGGTCACCGAGGCGGAACCATGTCTCGCCGCCGAGCCGCTCGAGGGCATCCATCGCGCGGAACGTGTCGCCGCGCGGACCCCAGCCGCGCTTCTCGTCGACCACGCCGGAGAGCGCGTAGAGGACCGTGTCCACGTCCGGCGAGATGCGCAGTCCGTGGAGCGTCACGTCGTCGCCCGTGTTGACGATGGCCGTGAGGCTCCCGTCCGACGCAGCGCGCAGGCCCCGCAGGAAGCGGCTGCCCCCGACCCCACCCGCGAGCGCGACGATGGCTGGGCCCGCCGCGGTCTACCCCTGCGCCGAAGCTGTGACGGGCGCACGGACGCCCGCTGGGACCGGGCGGTGTCGCATCAGCGCGATCGACGACCACAGGACGACGATGCCCAGCGCCTGGTTCAGCGTGATCGTGGCGCCAAGGAAGATGAAGTTCACGATGATCGCGGTGACCGGGAAGGAGAGCTCGCACAGTGTCGCCACGGCCGCGGGTGTGTCGCGCAGGCCGCGGTAATAAAGGAGCATCCCGGCGAGGCCGGCGACGAGCGCGAGCACGAGCAGCGTGGGTATGTCCGCCAAAGTGGGCACGGCCCAGCCGCCGATCCCCGAGATGAGCGCGAGCGCCGGAAGCGCGGCCGCGAAGCGCATGGCCACCAGCGTGACGAAGGGAACTCGCGCGAGGATGCGCCGGCCGAGCGCGGTGCCGGCACCCCAGAGGGCGGCGGCCCCGAGCGCCATCGCCGCGCCGAGCGGGGTGTTGCCGACGGTCGCGATGGACGCGAGAGGGCCTGTGTCGCCGAAGCTGATGAGGTACGTGCCGATCAGGGCGAACGGGAGGAGCGGCCAGAAGCGCGAGGGCAGCGGCTCGCGCAGCCAGAGCGCCGCGAGGGTGATCGCGATCAGCGGCTGCGTCTTCTGGAGGAGGATCACCGTCGTCGGGTTCGCGTGACGGAACGCCTGGGTGAACAGGACCGTTGCGATCGCGCTCGCACCGATCCCGATCGCCAGCACCAGCACGCGCTCGCCGCCGTTCAGGCGCGCGATCTCACGCCGGTCGCGCCAGATGACCCAGCCCGTGACCAGCACGAGGATCACGTGCTCCCAGAAGACGATGGCCGCCGACGGCATCTTCTCGAGCAGTCCGACGCGCCAGAGCCCGTCGGTGCCCCAGAGCATGGCAGCAAGAACGATCAGCGCCGGGGGAAGGAGCCTCACCTACCTTCGATCCTATCCTGCGACGAGGCGTGAAGTTCCCAACTCGAGCCGAGCGCCATGCACTGGAGCGCCTCCTCCACTACGGCGATCCGCTGCGCGGCCCGGGCTGGAACCCGGGCTCGCCTCCGGACCCGCGCCTGAACGTCCAGCGGGTCCGCCTCCTTCTGGATGCCGCGGCCTCGCCGGACGTGGGGATCACCTGCGTCCTCGTCGCCGGCACGAAAGGCAAGGGGTCGACCGCGGCATTCCTCGCGAGCATCCTCGCGGCCGCGGGCATCCGCGCGGGTCTCTTCACGTCACCGCACCTCCAGAGCTGGCGCGAGCGGATCCGCGTGGACGGTGTCGCCATCCCGCCATCCGCGTTCTCGGACTCCGTGGCCGGCGCTCTCGGGTACGTACCCGCACTGCTCCGCGCCTCGCCTCGCCTCGGTGAGCCGAGCGCGTTCGAGCTGCTCGTGGTCGCGGCGCTATCCCATTTCGCGCGCGAGCGCTGCACGGTCGCGATCCTCGAGGTCGGACTCGGCGGACGCTACGACGCGACGAACGCCGTGGATCCAGCTATCTCGATCGTCACCAGCATCGGCCTCGACCACGTGTCCATCCTCGGGGGGACCCTCGACCGGATCGCGCTCGAGAAGGCCGGGGTCATGCGCGCCCGCCGTCCCGCCCTCCTCGCAGCGCAGGCTCCAACGGCCGCGCGGGCGCTCGCGCGTGCGTGTCGCGAGATCGGGGCGGAGTGCCGGACCGTGCGTCCTCTGGGGCTCGCGGTGAAGCTGGGCATTGCCGGATCGCACCAGGGGCAGAACGCCGCCCTGGCACGAGCGGCGGCGCTCGAGCTGCGAGAGGCGGAGCATCGCATCGACGACCGCGCCATCGCCCTGGGCCTTCGGCGCGTCCGCTGGCCCGCCCGCTTCGAGGTCATCCGCGGCCGCCCGACCGTCGTCCTGGATGGCGCGCATACAAAGGAGTCGACCGCCGCCCTGGCTGCCACGATCCGCAGCAGCTTCCCGGGCCGCCGCATCCGCCTCGTCTTCGGCTGCACCTCGGACCGCGACCCCGCCACGGTCGCCGGCCCGCTGCTGCGCCTCGCCGTCAGCGTCCACGCGACGGCCGCACTCGGCCCCAGGGCCATGCCTGCCGACAGGGTCGCCGCTGCGCTCGACGCGGCGAGTGCGCACCCACGCATTCGGGACGCGATAGCCGCAGCACGAAGGGGCGCACGCGCGAGGGACGTCGTTTGCGTCACCGGATCCATGGCATTGGTGGGTGAAGCACGAGCGTGGATGGGACTGGGGATCCCCGAGGAGCTCTGGTAAGACACGCGGCATTCGCCGCGGCTGTACTCCAGGGCAGACGCTACGCGTCAGCCCATGTAGTAGGCGCGCCGTGGATGACGGGGCGAAGGCCGGATGCTCGCACCCCGGAGCGACTG
>CAZTAI010000055.1:0-9539 GCA_964611555.1 uncultured Chloroflexota bacterium
GGCCCGGGCGAGAACGCCGGCGCCGTGGACCTCGGCGACGGCCTGCTCTGCGTCTTCAAGGTCGAGAGCCACAACCACCCGAGCGCGGTCGAGCCCTACCAGGGCGCGGCCACCGGGGTCGGCGGGATCCTGCGCGATGTCTTCGCCATGGGCGCGCGGCCCGTCGCCGTCCTCAATGCGCTCTTCTTCGGCCCGCCTGACCTCCCAAGGACGCGCCGCCTCGTCTCCGGCGTCGTGGGCGGCATCTCCTTCTATGGGAACTGCGTCGGGATACCCGACGTCGGCGGCCACGTCTCCTTCGAGCCCTGCTACGCCGACAACCCGCTGGTCAACGCCATGTGCGTCGGCATCGTCCGGCGCGAGGACCTGAGCCGCGCGGACACCGCGCGTCCTGGCAGCGCCGTCTATCTCGTCGGTAGCGACACCGGGCGGGACGGTATCGCCGGCGCTTCGCTGCTCGCCTCGTTCGAGCTCGGCGCGGGCGACGACGCCAAGCGTCCATCGGTCCAGGTAGGGAATCCCTTCCTCGAGAAGCTGCTCATGGAAGCGACCATCGAGCTCGTGCAGAGCGACGCGGTCGAGGCGATCCAGGACCTCGGCGCGGCCGGCCTCACCTGTGCGACGAGCGAGGTCGCGGCGAAGAGCGGGGTGGGGATGCGCGTCGACGTCGACCTCGTACCCCGGCGCGCCACGGGCATGATCCCCTACGAGGTCATGCTCTCCGAGTCGCAGGAGCGGATGCTCGTGGTCGCGCGTCCCGGCCGCGAGCGCGAGATCGAGGACACCTTCCGGCGCTGGGAGCTCCACGGCACGCGCATCGGCGAGGTCATCCGCGAGCCCGTGCTCGAGATCCGCAGCGGCGATGAGATCGTGGCCAGCGTTGCGCCGGGCGCGCTAGCGGATCAAGCCCCTGAATACGACGTCACAGCGTGGGCTGCTTCACCTCCGGCCGCCGTGCAAGGACGCGGATCGGAACAGCGAGCGAGCCACGCTGCGGCGACCGAGGGACCCGCGGACCAGCGGAGAAAAATAGGCATCGAGTTGCTCGATCTGCTTGCGTCGCCTCATATCGCATCGCGCCGGGTGCTCTACCGCACCTACGACCAGATGGTCGGCACCGACACCGTTGTGGGCCCGGGCGGTGACGCCGCGGTCATGCGCATCAAGGGCCGCGCCGACGGGATCGCCGTCTCGATCGACGCGCAGCCGCGCCTGGCGGCCATCGATCCGTTCGAAGGCGCTGCCAGCGCTGTAGCAGAGGCCGTGCGCAACGTCGTCTGCATGGGCGCGGAGCCGCTGGCCATCACGGACTGCCTGAACCTCGGCAACCCGGAGCGTCCATCGGGTGCGTGGCAGCTCGTGCGCACCGTGGCGGGGATCACAGCCGCCTGCGAAGCGCTCGGCACGCCGGTCGTCTCCGGCAACGTGTCCCTCTACAACGCGACGCGCGGCGTCGACATCTGGCCGACGGCCGTGATCGGCGCGGTCGGGCATCTCACGGAGGTCGCGAAGCACATCCCCGTGACGAGCGGCCGCACGGGTGACGTCGTGATCCTCGCGGGCAGCGCCCAGGTCTCGACCGATCTCGTGCCGATCGACCTCGCCCTCGAAGCGCGCCTGCATCGCTTCGTCCTTGCCGCACATGCAGCCGGCCACATCCGTGCGGCGCACGATCGGTCCGACGGCGGCCTTGGCGTCGCTCTCGCCGAGATCTGCCTCCGAGACGGCATCGGCATGAAGGTGACGCTCCCGGCGGTCAAGGGCATCGACAAGCGAGTCGCGCTCTTCGGAGAGGGTCCGTCTGGGATCGTCTTGATCGTCGATCCATCCGACCTCGAGCGAGTCCAGATCCTAGCCGCGGACACCGAGGTCCCGACACGGGTCCTCGGACTCGTGGGAGGAGATCTGCTGGAGATCGAACCTGTCCTGGGAACGCCGGTCGCTTCACTCAAGAAGTCCTTTGAGGGTGGGTTGGCAGCCTCGCTTGGGAGGTCTGCATGAGGGGGACTCTTTCAAGAGGAGGTTGGGGCGTTCGCAGTCATTTACTGCTGACCCGCAGCGATTCACTGCGAAACCACCACACGCCCTTCAGCGCGCCTCCCGCCTTCGGCAGCCTACGATCCGCGCAGAGCCCCCTCCTTGTCGTACCCCTCTTCTCGCGAAGGGAGACCTGACCGTGTGCGGCATCAGCGGCATCTGGAGCCCGGCAGAGAGCGATCCGACCGAGGCGGCCCGCCTCACCTTCTTCGCGCTCTACGCGCTGCAGCACCGCGGCCAGGAGTCGGCCGGCATCGCGGCTACCGACGGGCGCGACATGCGCGTCGTCCGCCGCATGGGTCTCGTCGGCCAGGTCTTCGCCGAACCCGACCTCGGCGCGCTGACCGGGCGCGCGGCGATCGGCCACACGCGCTACTCGACCACCGGCTCGTCGCGCATCCAGAACGCACAGCCCATGGTCGTGCGGGACGAAGTACTGGGCGAGCTCGCGATCGGACACAACGGGAACGTCATCGACGCGCGTGAGCACCGCGACCAGCTCGCCGCCGAGGGCGTCACGTTCGAGACCTCGAGCGACACCGAGGTCATGGCCAAGACCATCGCCTCGGCGCCCGGATCTGACTGGGGCGAGCGCATCGCGCACGGCCTCGCGAGCCTGAGCGGTGCGTGGTCGCTGGTCATGCTCACCCCGGAGGCGCTCTACGCGGTGCGCGATCCGTTCGGCGTGCGCCCTCTGTGCCTCGGCCGCAAGGGCGACGCCTGGCTCGTCGCCAGCGAGACCTGCGCCCTCGACACGATCGGCGCCACCTACGTGCGCGAGATCGAGCCCGGTGAGGTCCTGCGCATCGACGACCACGGGCCTTCGACCCTCGCGCGCACCCCGGCCGCGCGCCACGCGTTGTGCGTTTTCGAGCACGTGTACCTCGCCTCAGCGTCGAGCGACCTCGAGGGCCGCTCCGTGTACGCGACGCGCGAGCGGATGGGGGAGATCCTCGCGAAAGAGCATCCCGCCGAGGCTGATGTCGTCATCCCTGTCCCCGACAGCGCCATTCCGGCCGCGGTCGGGTATGCGCGCGCGAGCGGGATCCCGTTCCGCGAGGGCCTCATCAAGAACCGCTACATCGGGCGCACGTTCATCCAGCCCACGCCGGAGCTGCGCAAGCACAACGTGGCCCTCAAGTACAACGCGCTCCGCGACGTGCTCGCCGGCCAGCGGGTCGTCGTGGTGGACGACTCGATCGTGCGCGGCTCCACCAGCGGCCCGATCGTCGACCTGCTCCGCCGCTACGGCGCGCGCGAGGTCCACATGCGCATCTGCTCGCCGCCGATCCGCCACTCCTGCCACTTCGGCGTGGACATGGCCCGTCGCGGCGACCTGATCGCCTCGCACCTCGATGTCGCCGGCATCCAGCAGCACATCGGCGCGGACTCCCTCGGCTACCTGTCGCTCGAGGGCATGATCGCCTCCACGGGCACCACCACAGAACAGCTCTGCAGCGCGTGCTTCACGGGCGACTACCCCATGACCGTGCAGCTGGAGCTGGACAAGGCCGTCCTGGAGCGCGCCTAGTGAGCGGCCTCACCTATAAGACGGCAGGCGTCGACGTCCAGCTGAAGGAGTCGATGCTCAAGCGGATCCGCGAGCACGTGGCCTCGACGCGGCGGCCCGAGGTGATCGGCGACATCGGCGCCTTCGGCGGCCTGTTCGCGTTCAAGGACTCGGTGCTTGTCGCGAGCACCGACACCGTCGGCACCAAGGCGAAGATCGCTGAGCTGCTCGACTCGCACGAGAGCGTGGGCGCGGACATCGTGAATCACTGCGTGAACGACATCGCCGTCATGGGCGCGGACCCGCTCTTCTTCCTCGACTCGTTCAGCACGGCAAAGCTCGAGCCCGCGCGCTTCGAGCGCGTCATTGCCGGCATCGCCGCGGCCTGCCGGGACGCTGGCATGGCGCTGCTGGGCGGCGAGACCGCGGAGGTACCGGGTCTCTTCACCGGCACGGAGTACGACCTCGCGGGCTTCATCGTCGGGGCCGTCGAGCGTGACAGGATCCTCGATCCCGCGAGCGTGCGTGAAGGCGACGCGCTGGTGGGGCTCCCGTCGAGCGGCCTCCACACCAACGGGTACTCGCTCGCTCGCGCGATCGTCGATCGCACCGCGCGGGCCGAGGGCATCGAGGTCCTCGACGTGCTGCGCCTGCCGCGGCACGAGCTGCGCGGGGGCACCCTCGGCCAGGCGCTGCTCGAGATCCACCGCTCGTATCTCGCGGAGATCCGCGCGCTGCGGCAGGCCGCCGGGGTGCGCTCCATCGCGCACATCACCGGCGGCGGGTGGGAAGGCAACCTGCCACGTGCGCTGCCTCTGGGACTCGGCGCAGTTGTCGATCGCGAGTCGTGGATCGTCCCGCCGGTGTTCCGCATCCTGGCGAAGCTCGGCGACGTTCCCGAGGACGACCAATGGGTCACCTGGAACATGGGCATCGGCCTGGTCGCCGTGGTCGCGGCCGCGGACGAGCGCGCCGCGCTGCGCGCCCTTCCCGACGCGACGCTCATCGGCCGCGTCGAGCGCGCATCGAGCGACCACCGCGTCCGCTGGGCTTGACGCTTCCGGTCGGCGTCCTCGTCTCCGGCCGCGGGACGAATCTGCAGGCGATCCTCGACGCCTGCGCCTCGGGCCGGCTTGACGCGCGGGTCGTGTTCGTCGCTGCGGACCGCCCCGGGATCGGCGCTTTGGAGCGGGCGGAGCGGGCGAAGGTCCCTTCAGCTGTATTCGACGAGAAGGAGCTGGGAGGGCGACGCCACGCTCACAGCGCGATGGCAAGCACGCTTCGCTCACATGAAGTTGGGCTCGTGGTGCTCGCCGGCTTCGCGCGCATCCTCGACCCCGTCTTCTTCGAGCGGCTCGAGGGCGTGCCGGTGATCAACGTGCATCCCGCACTCCTGCCGCGCTTCGGCGGCCGCGGGATGATCGGTCCAAAGGTGCACGAGGCCGTGCTCGCGTCGGGTGCGGCGGAGTCGGGGGCGACGGTGCATCGCGCGGAGCCGGGGAAAGTCGACGAGGGGGAGATCCTGGTGCAGCGCAAGGTGCCGGTGCTAGCTGGCGATACTCCCGAGACGCTGGCTGATCGAGTGCTCGCGCAGGAGCACGAGGCGCTCGTCGACGCGATCGGTCTCTTCGTTCTCTCGCGCACGCCGTAGCTCCCAGCGCTCGCCCGCCGACTCGAGGGCGACGATCCGCAGGTCCCGCTCGACGGGCTGAGCGATCTCCACCACAGGCTCCTCGGCGATGTGATCCGGCACCACGGTGAGCGCGGCGGCCTTTTCGCTCTCGCGCTGGCGGAGCGTCCGGTACGTGCTTCGACGCACCGGCAGCGCGACCCGCTCGATGGGTGCGGCGGGCGCGACGGACTCCCATGCCGGCACGAACGAAGCGACGGGCTCATCCACGGGCACGAACGCCGCTGCGAACGCGGCGGCGCGCGTCTCTTCGAAGGACGGCTCGGCGGCAAGCGAGAACGGTGCGAACGGCGCGGGCGTGAACTCCAGCGGTGCTGCACCCACAGCCAGCACCGCTGGAGCGGTGTCCACGCCTGCTCCCGGTAGGACCCAGCCCATGGGGTCGGGCCCGAACGGCTGGGCCGGCTCATTGGGGGTCGAGCCGGCCTGCACCCAGGAAGCGGTCGATATGTCTACGGCGGCACCGATGGCCGCCTCGTTCTCGCCGATCAACGTCGGCCGCCCGGCGCGGGCCGGCACGCCGTCGAGGACCGCGATCTGTCCACCGGGTGCGAGCCATCTGGCCACGGCGGACAGCGGCATGGGCGTCGCGACGCCGCGGCCTTGCACCAGGTCCACACCGAGTGCGCGCAGTTGAGCGATCGTCGCGCTGTCCTCGGCGCCCTCGCCCACGACGCGCAGTCCAAGCTCGCGCGCGCGCTGAACGGCGGAGCGCACGATCCGGGTCGCGTGCTCATCGGTGGCCACGCGGCCCGCGAACACGCGGTCGATCTTGACCTCCGTGGCCGGGATCGCCGGCGCCGGGAGCAGCGAGGCGTAGCCGGTGCCGAAGTCGTCGATGGCGATGTCGACGCCGAGGCCGCGCAGCGCTTCGATCGCCGCGGCCGCTTCGCCGGTGGTGAGCGCCGGGTCCTCGCGCACCTCGATGCTGAGCGCGTCGCCCGGGAGCTGCGCGGCCGCGAGGATCCCGCGCAGGCTGACCGGCAGCTGCTCGTCCAGCGTGCCGGCCGCGACGTTCACCGCGAGCCGCAGGTCCGGGCGCGCCTTCCGTAGCCCGCTGATCGCGCGCGTCGCCTCACCCAGGACCCATCGGTCGATCTCAGGGCCGAGTTCTATGTCGGATGCGACCTGCAGCAGCTCGCCCGCGTCGAGGATGCCGCGCTCGGGGTGCTCCCAACGCACCAGCGCCTCGAGGGCGACGCAGCGTCCATTCTTTGCGTCCGCGATCGGCTGGTAGTGCAGCACGAGCTCGCGGCGCTCGAGGGCGCCGGCGAGATCGTCCCGCAGCTTCACGCGCTCGTCCCACCGCTTCTCGCCGCCCGGCTCGTACACCGCGACGCGCCGCTTCCGACGCTTGGCGTCCGCGAGTGCCGCCAGGGCCTGTCGCCCCAGGTCCGGCGAGCCGCCGATGGGCAGCACCGCCGCGCCTGCGATCAGGTCGAGACGGATGCCGTCGTCGAAGGGGATGCGCGCGCTGTCACGGATCTGCGCCGCACGGGCGACGGCGTCATCGGAGGTCGCTGCCGTGACGAGGAACGCGAGCTGGTCGTGTCCCAGGCGCGCCACGGTCTCGCCCTCACCCAGGTGTGTCTCGAGGCGTCGCGAGAGCTCGAGGAGCACCTCGTCCGCGCGCTTGGGGCCGACCCGGGCCGACATCTCCTTGAAGCCGTCGATGTCCGCGACCAGTACCGCGAACGTCTGGCCGGTGATGGCACCGCGCACCGCGCGGCGCTCGACGCGGTCCGTGAACAGCGCGCGGCCCGCCAGGTTCGTGACCGCGTCGTAGAGCGAGACGCTGTCGACGTTCACGAGGGTCCCGACCAGGCGCTGCGCCTTGCGCCACGGACGGATGCTCCGCTGGATGTAGCCGTGGTCGTGAACGGTCGTGAACGTGCCGTCGGCCTTCCGGAACCGGTAGTCCATCTCCCATTCGCGCGCGCGGGAGCGGAGCAGGGTCGCAAGTGCGTCACGCACCGGACCCGCGTCCTCGGGGTGGAGACGCTCCTCCCACCAGCTGCGAGCGATCCGGGACTTCGCCAGGTCGTAGCCGAGCTGGCTCGTCGCGGCGGCGCTCAGGGCCAGGGCATTCGAGCGGACGTCCCACTCGTAGATCACGTCGTTCGCGGCGCGGCCGATCAGCGCCAGGCGCGCGATCGCGGAGCCGCGCTCGGCTCGCACGCGCGCGAGCAGAGCGAGGACAGCGCACAGCGCAAGGGCAGCGGCGCCCAAGGCAAGGATCTGGTCGCTCCCGATGTTCATAGCCGTGACGCGAAGGGTGCGCGCCGGCCTATGAGCGGCCTCTTTGCGGCCCTTCTCTGGGCAAGGAAGCCACCGAGCAGCGGCACGTCCCTTGCTACTCTGGCCGCCGGATGCGGGTCCTCATCACGGGTATCACCGGATTCGCCGGCAGCCACCTCGCGGAGTTCATCCTGGCCGAGCACCCGGGCGTTTCCATCTACGGCACGTACCGGTGGCGCTCGCGTATGGAGAACCTCGAGGAGCTGAGCCGGCGGAAGGTCCTCGACGTCATCGAGGGCCGCTTCCCCACGGGCTCGGAGATCCGCGACAAGACCAAGGTCGGACGGGTCACGCTCCTCCACTGCGAGCTGACGGACGCGGGAGCCGTAGAGAAGCTCATCAGCGCCGTCCAGCCGGACCGGATCTTCCATCTGGCGGCGCAGTCGTTCGTGCAGTCGTCGTTCGACGAGCCCGCCTCCACCATCGACATCAACGTCCGCTCCCAGCTGAACCTGCTCGAGGCCGTTCGGCGGCACGACATCGCCACCCGCATCCACATCGCCGGCTCTTCAGAGGAGTACGGCCTGGTGCTGCCGGACGAGGTCCCCATGAAGGAGACCAACCCGCTCCGGCCGCTCAGCCCTTACGCCGTGAGCAAGGTCACCCAGGACAAGCTGGCCTGGCAGTACTTCAAGTCCTACGGCATGCACCTGGTCGTCACGCGGGGCTTCAACCACACGGGGCCGCGCCGCGGGACGATCTTCGTCACCAGCACTTTCGCCCGGCAGATCGCGGAGATCGAGGCGGGTCTCCACGAGCCTGTGCTGATGGTGGGTGACCTCACCACCAAGCGCGACTGGACCGACGTGCGCGACATGGTCCGCGCCTACTGGCTGGCGCTCGAGAAGTGCGAGCCCGGCGAGGCTTACAACGTTGGCAGCGGGCACACCTGGTCGATCCGGGAGATGCTGGACATCCTGCTCTCCAAGTCCCGCGTCAAGATCCAGACCCGGGAGGACCCGGCACGTCTGCGCCCCAGCGACGTTCCGATCCTGTGGGCCGACATCTCGAAGTTCCGCACCGCCACCGGCTGGGAGCCCAAGATCCCCTTCGAGAGGACGCTCGCCGATCTCTTGCAGTATTGGCGGGAGCGCGTCATGAGCGGAAAGCTCCTGCCGCTCGGCCAGATGCCCAGCGAAGTACCGGTGGGTAGGGAGTAGAAGTGCCTGATCTCGGCCTTATCTGGGAGCAGTTCACAAGCAACGCACTCATTCAGTTCACCGTTCGCTTCGCGCTGGTCTACCTGTTCTTCCTGTACCTCGCGATGGTCTTCTGGGTCGTGCGCGACGCGCAGCAGCGGACCGAGAACCCGATCATGCCGTACCTCGCCGGGCTCATGGTCGTCGTCCTCAACCTGCTGGGCCTCTTCCTCTACATGATCGTCCGTCCCCGCGAGACCCTGGCCGACGCGTACGAGCGTCAGCTGGCGGAGGAGTCGCTGCTCGCGGAAGCGGAGCAGCGCGTTGTCTGCCCCACCTGTCACGAGCGAGTGCAGGAGGACTACATCCTCTGTCCGACGTGCCGCACGCGTCTAAAGAGGATGTGCCCCTCGTGCGCGAAGCTCATCCGCCCCGAGTGGAGCATCTGTCCCTACTGCGCGAAGGACTTCGATGAGCGTGACTGGACCGTCCACGCCGGCGGCAAGGTCGCCGCGGGCGGCTCCGCGCCGCGCGACGCGACGGAGAAGATCGGGACCTAGTACAGCCCCTGCCGACTAGCAGGGATCCGAGCATTCGTGAGTGGCCAGCGTCCACGCGACCCCGGGAGCGGCTCATGGCCGCGGGCACGCAAGCGCTATCCGATGAGGAGCTTCTTGCCCTCCTGATCGGCAGCGGCTCGCCCGGCCGATCCGCGATCGCCCTCGGGCGCGAGGTCCTCATCGCCGTTGGCGGCATGCGCGGCCTCGCCCACGCCGACCACACCAGGCTTCGCGAGCTCGGACTTGGACCGGCGACCGCCGCGCGGGTGCTCGCGGCGCGCGAGGTCGGGCGGCGAGCCATCGCC
>CAZTAI010000056.1:0-9435 GCA_964611555.1 uncultured Chloroflexota bacterium
CGACGCCCATCATCCGCATGACCTTGCAGATGAGGTAGTTCTCCTCGTTGTCGTTCGTCGCGCCGCCCAGGGCGAAGATCCCGGTCGCCTGGTTGATGAGCTTGGTGGTGCTGACCTCGCGCTCGATGAACGTCTCGTCGCGGGTCTTCGAAACGAGCTCCGCGATCCGGTCGAGCGCGGCGTCGTAGGAGATCTCGCCGTCGTCCCAGGTGGCCGCGCCGGGCTGGCGGCGCATGACCTTCGTCAAACGGAGATCGTTCACCGCAAGCTGGAAGGTGGCGGCGCCCTTGGGGCAGAGGCTGCCGGTGGAGATGGGGCTGTCGGGGTTGCCCTCGATGTTGATGATCTTCACGTTGCCCTGATCGTCGTGGCGGCTCGCGACCATCGTGCCGCAGCCGACCGCGCAGTAGGGACAGATGCTCGCGGTCTGAGTGGTGCCCTCGAGCTTCTTGGTCGCCGCGCGTTTGGCCGCGAACGCGACGTTGAAGCCGAGGCCGCCGAGCTGCGATGCCGCGATGCCGGCCGAGCCGATACCGCCTAGACGGAGGAATGCCCTCCGTGAGGTTGCGATGGCCATCCCCGTACCCCTCTCTCTTCGCGACAGGTGATCCGGCGCCAAGCCGTATGAAATTGGCGGCAGCATACGCCCGCTTCCGCGCCTTGTGGAGCGCTCCTACCGCCCCGTGGAATACCGATCCGCTAGGTCGGGATAGAGCGCGAGCGCATCTCACGAGCGAGGTCGAGCAGACGATCGCGATCGTTCAGCTCCGGCTCATCCAGCACCCGTTCGAAGAGGGCATCGGTGATACGTCCGACCTCTGGACCCGAAGGGATCTCGAGCGCGGCCATGATGTCGTGCCCGTTCACGGCCAGGTCGCGCTTGGAGAAGGCGTTGGCCCGGTGGATCTCCTCCTCGACCCGCAGCCACAGCTCCTCGAGCTCCCGCAGGCGTGGCACCCGGGCGCCGCTGCCGATGTTGTCCACACGTCGCAGGAAGAACAGGTCGCGTATCCGGTCGAGCCCGACCTTGCGGATGAACCGCCGGACCGCGGAGCTGGTCCACTCCGACTGGTACCAGAACATGTGGTGGCGGATCAGGTGGGTCGTGCGCTCCACGGCCTCCTTCGGCAGCTTCCAGCGGCGCAGGATGATCCGGGCCTTGGCTTCGCCGACGAACTCGTGCTGGTGGAAGTGCCCGTCGTCGTAGGTGTCCGGCTTGCCCACGTCGTGCAGCAGCGCCGCGAGGCGCAGGACCAGATCGTCCTCGTCCGTGGCGTTCCTCGGCATATCCGTGGCCGCCGCGTCGAGCGTCGCGAGCGAGTGCTCGAAGACGTCCTGAGCCGCGACCTTCTCCTGCGGCGTGTGCCGGCAGCGCTCCAGCTCCGGCGCGATCACCTCGAGCAGTCCCAGATCCGAGAGCATGCGGAAGCCGACCGACGGGACCGGCGAGAGGACGATCTTAAGGATCTCCTGCTGGATCCGCTCGCCGGAGAGGTCCTTCGCGAGATGCGCGCTCCGACGGATCCCCCCGGCGGTAGCGGGCTCGATGCGGAAGCCGAGGGTCGCGGCGAACCTGACAGCACGCAGCATCCGGAGGGCGTCCTCCGCGAAGCGCTCGTCGGGGTCGCGCACGGCGCGGACGATCTTCGCCGCGAGGTCTGCCTGCCCGCCGAAGGGATCGACGAGCGTGCCCCTCGGATCCTCGCCGTCGCGCGAGGGCCGCCAGCCCATGGCGTTGATCGTGAAGTCGCGCCGCGATAGGTCGTCGTGCAAGGAGTCGGTGAACGCGACCGTGTCCGGGCGCCGGCGGTCGCTGTACTCGGACTCGATCCGGTACGTCGTCACCTCGACCTCGTGGTCGCCCATGCGGACGACGACCGTGCCGAACCGGTTCAGATACAGCGAGCGCTTGAAGATCGCCTGGATCTCTTCGGGCCGCGCGTCGGTCGCCACGTCCCAGTCCGCGGGGTCGACGCCGCGGATGGCGTCGCGCACGCAGC
Source organism: uncultured Chloroflexota bacterium (assembly GCA_964611555.1). Taxonomy (GTDB): domain Bacteria; phylum Chloroflexota; class Limnocylindria; order P2-11E; family P2-11E; genus GWC2-70-10. Next base: position 2,001 of record CAZTAI010000056.1, read on the forward strand.
CACCCACGACGTAGGCCTCGTGGCCCTGCTCTCGGAGTCGCTCCGTGACCTTCTCGACGTCGGCGGGGATGCGCAAGTCCATCGCGCCCACGCTACTCAGCGCTGCCGGTCGTCGCGCGAAGGCAGCTCTCCGCCGTCCGCACTCGTGAATCGCAGCCGATGGTCCGACGGGTCCTTGTCATCGGTGTCGCAGGTAAGCGTCCAGGTCAAGACCGTCCCCGGTGTGGTGTCGACGGGTGTCTCTCCGCGGCATCCGTAGAACGGCGCTCCCTCCGCGTCCTCGAATACGACCCAGACGTGGACAGGCCCCAGGGGGTCCGGCGCGATGACCCGCGCCGAGCCCGTGCACTGCTGGAGTGCGGGAGGGGAAGCGAGGCCCGGGGCTGGTGGCTTGACCGCGCACTCGCTCGCGAGCACCGCGATGAGCGGACTCGGGGTCGGTGTCGATGTCGGGTTCGGAGACGGCGTGCTCACGCTCGTGCGAGGTGGTGGTGCGGCGATGGACAGGATGACCACGATCGCCGCGAGCCCTACGAGGATCGCGGCCACCATCGTCGCGGCGAGCCGCCCTAGCCGCCTCGCGTTAGCCCTCGCCGAGGTACGCCTTGCGGACCATCTCGTTCTTCGCGAGCGCCTCTGCCGTATCGGCGAGGACGATGTTCCCGGTCTGCAGCACGTAGCCGCGGTGCGCGATGGTGAGAGCCATCAGAGCGTTCTGCTCGACCAGCAGGATGGACATCCCCAGCTTGTTGATGTCCTTGATCGTGTCGAAGACGAGCTCGACCAGGACTGGCGCGAGACCCATCGAAGGCTCGTCGAGCAGCAGGACCGTCGGGCGCGCCATGAGCGCGCGGCCGATCGCGAGCATCTGCTGCTCCCCGCCCGAGAGCGTCCCGGCGACCTGTGCGATGCGCTCCTTCAGACGTGGGAAGAGCTGGTAGACGCGGTCGAAGTCCTCGGTCAGGTCGGCGCGACCCCGCGCGTAGGCGCCCATCTCGAGGTTCTCTTTCACCGTCATGCGGGCGAAGATCCGCCGGCCCTCGGGCGAATGGGCGATGCCGAGGGTCACCACGCGGTTCGCCGGGACCTTCGAGAGATCCTTCCCGTCCAGGGTCACGCTCCCGGCCCGGGGCCGGATCATCCCCGAGATCGTGCGGAGCGTCGTCGTCTTGCCCGCGCCGTTGCTGCCCAGCAGCGTCACGATCTCGCCCTTGTCCAGCGTGAGCGAGACGCCGCGCAGCGCCTGGATGTGGCCGTAATACGCGTCCACCTTGTCGAGCTCGAGGAGGGCCATCAGGCTGTTTTGGCCCGGCCGAGGTAGGCCTCGATGACGCGCGGGTCCTTCTGGACGGTCTCGGGCGACCCTTCCGCGATCTTCACGCCGTGGTCGAGCACGGTGACCCGCTCGGAGATCCCCATCACGACGCGCATGTCGTGCTCGATCAGCAGGACCGTAAGGCCCAGCTCGTCCCGGAGGCGCTGGATGAACCCGGTCATCGTCGCGGTCTCCTGGGGGTTCATCCCGGCCGTCGGCTCGTCGAGGAGCAGGAGCTTCGGATCGGTGGCGAGAGCGCGAGCCACCTCGAGCCGGCGCTGATCGCCGTAGGAGAGGTTCTTCGCGAATTCGTGGTTCGAGCCTCGGAGTCCCACGAATCCCAGCAGCTCCTCGGACCGCGTGACCGTGTTCCGCTCCTCCTTCCGCTCGCGCGGCGTGTGGAGGATCGCCTCGAACGGTGTCGCGAGCATGCGGGAGTGGCGACCGACCTGGACATTCTCCAGCGCGGTCATGTTGTGGAACAGGCGGATGTTCTGGAAGGTTCGGGCGATGCCACGCGACGTGATCTGGTGCGGCGACCGGCCCGCGATGGGCCGGCCCTCGAACTCGATCGCCCCGCTGGTCGGCCTGTAGAGGCCCGCGATCATGTTGAAGAACGTGGTCTTGCCCGCGCCGTTCGGGCCGATGAGGCTCACGATCGTTCGCCGCGGGATGTCGAAGTCGATGCTGTCCACCGCGACGAGGCCGCCGAACCGCTTGGTCACCCCGACGGCGCGGAGGATCGTTGCGTTGGCGCTCATCGCTGCGACTCGAAGAGGCTCTCGCGCGCCTGGGCGGCCTCGCCCTCGTCCTCGTCGGCGGCGTGGAGCTCCATCTTGCGGCGCGTGCTGGGCAGGATGCCCTCCGGCCTCAACAGCATCAGCGCTACCAGCGCCGTCCCGTAGATCAGCGTGCGAAGGCGCGAGATGTCGGCCCGCTGGAGGAAGTCGATGTCGAACGCCGATCCGAGGCCCCGGAGCGCGCCGGAGAGCGCGTCCGTGAGCACGCGGTCGAACCCTCCGAGGATGAGGCCGCCGACGATGACGCCCGGGATGTTCCCCATGCCGCCGATGACGATCATCAGGAGCACGAAGATCGAGACCGAGAACTGGAACTGGTCCGGGGAGATGACCTGGAGGTAGCTCGCCCACACCGAGCCGGCGAAGCCGGAGAAGCTGGCGCCCAGGGAGAACGCGAACAGCTTCGTGGTCACCGGGTTGATGCCGATCGAAGCCGCAGCGACCTCGTCCTCGCGGATGGCCATCCAGGCCCGGCCGATGCGCGAGGTACGCAGACGTGACGTCAGGAAGATCGAGAGGAGCAGGATTCCGAGCACGAGGAAGTACCAGGGCTCGGTCGCGGCGCCGAATCTCACCCCGGGGATCTCCGGGAAGCCGATCGGCTTCATCCCTTGCGTGCCCTTGGTGACCTCGTGCGCGTTGCGGATCACGAGCGGCACGATCTCGCCGAAGCCGAGCGTGACGATGGCCAGGTAGTCGCCGCGCAGCCGGAGAGTGGGCGCTCCGAGCAGGACGCCGAAGAGGCCGGCGACGACCGTGGCGACGATCATGGCCAGCCAGAAGTTCATGGGCGCGGTGTCCGTGAACGTGAAGGGGCTCTCGCTCGAGGTCATGAACGCCACCGTGTACGCGCCGATCGCGAAGAAGGCCGCATATCCGAGGTCGAGCAGCCCGGCGAACCCGATAACGACGTTCAGGCCGAGCGCCAGGACGATGAACAGCAGGATCGGGATGAGCTTCGTCTGCAGGCGCAGCCCGAGCGTCGCCTCGATGAACGGGTAGGCGATGGCCAGGGCGAGGGCGCCAAGGAAGATGGCCGCGCGCTTCTGGTCGGCGTCGCTCATGTCGGGAAGGCGCAGCCGAGCGAGCATCCTCAACGGTCCGGAGTCTCCTCGCCCATTAGTCCGGTCGGGCGGAAGACCAGGATGATGACCAGCAGGCTGAACACGCCCACGTTCTCCCACTCTCCGCCATAGCAGGTGACGGTCATGGCGCCGAGGATGCCGAGGATGAACCCGCCCAGGGCGGCGCCGGTCACGTTCCCGATCCCGCCCAGCACCGCGGCGGTGAATGCCTTGAGCCCGGCGGTGAAGCCGAGGGTGAACACGGTGTTCCCGTTGTAGAGCCCGTGCATCAGCGCGGCGGCCCCGGCGAGCATCCCGCCGAGGAGGAAGGTGAACGAAATGACCTTGTTCACGTCGATGCCTACCTGCAGCGCCATCTCGCGGTCCTGCGCGACCGCGCGCATCGCCTTGCCCATGGTCGTGTTCTTGATGACCCAGCCGAGGCCGAGCATCAGCGGGATCGCCGTGCCGATGACGAACGCGTCCTTCGAGGTGAAGGTGATGAGCGTGTCGGCCCCGGTGATCGCGTGGACGAAGTCGATCTCCGGCAGCAGGCGAGGGAACGGGATGGGGGAGGGGCCGCGCCAGAGTAGCCCGATGTTGATGTAGATGAAGGACACGCCGATCGCGGAGATGAGAGGCGCGAGCCGTGGCGCGTTCCGGAGGCGGCGGTAGGCGATGCGCTCGGCAAGGACGTTGAGGATCCCGCAGAAGACCATCGCCGCCAGCATCGCGGCGATGAGACCCAGCCACGGCGTCGAGCCGCCGGCGCCCTCCTGCAGCCCCAGTGCGGCGAAGACCGTCATCGCGACGAACGTTCCCAGCATGAACAGGTCGCCGTGCGAGAAGTTGATGAGCTCGATGATCCCGTACACCAGGGTGTAGCCGAGTGCGATGAGCGCGATAAGTGCTCCGTTGCTCAGTCCGATGATGAGCGCGGCGGCGACCAGCTCGGCGTTCCCGCCCGGGCAGGCTATCTCCATCTGTGGCGGCGAAGACTAGCGCCAGACGCACGAAGGGCGGCTCCCTCGCGGGAGCCGCCCTTCTTGGCGGACCATTGTGAGAGGCGCCGCTAGTTCAGCGGCTTGATGAGCACGAACTCCTTGTTCTTGATCTGCTGGCCGGACATGATGGCGACCGAAGTGTCGCCTTCATCGTTGAACGACCACTTCGTCCCGAGAACGCCACCCCCGAAGTCCTTGGTGCCCATGATGAGGTCGCGGACGGTGGCGCGGTCGTTGGCCTTGTCGCCGGCCTTCTGCAGCGCGGCGATGACGACTTTCGCGGCCTCGTAGCTGTAGATGGTGTAGGCCTCGACCTTGCCGCCGTAGTCCTTGACGTACTTGTCCGCCCAGTCCTTGGACGCGCCGGTGTATGCGCTCGGCGGGAGGCCGCCGAATGTGATGTACGCGCCCTCAGCGGCAGCGCCGGCCTGCTCGACGAACACGCTCTCGGCCACGCCGTCCACGCTCATGAACTTGAGCGAGGACTTGGCCTCTTTGATGTCACGCAGCAGGAAGCCGCCGTTCTGGTCCGTGAGTCCGCTGTAGTAGACCCAGTCGGCACCGGAGGCGGCAACCTTGTTCGCGAGCGCGCGGAAGTTGTCGGCCTTCGGAGCGCCCTCGTAGCCGGCCTCCTTAAGGCCGATCTCCTTGGCGGTCGCGCGGAAGACGTCCGCGAGACCCTTTCCGTAGAGCTGGGTGTCGTGAAGGATGTACACCCCGCCCGTCACGCCCATCTCCTTCATCCAACGGGCACCGACGGCGCCCTGGATGTCGTCGGCCGGGACGACGCGGGAGTAGTTGCGCTTGCAGCCGTTCGGGTAGAACTTCTCGGGCTCGCCCGCCTCGCCCTTGCCGGCCTTGGTCAGGCCCGCGTAGGTGTTGGCCGGCGAGATCATCGCCATGTTGGCCTCGCACAGGATCGGGATCGAGACCGCCGCCGCGCCTGAGTTGTACGTGCCGATGTAGGCGACGACGCTCGGGTCTGCGACCGCCTCGCGTGCGTTCTCAGCCTCCTTGGCGGCCTCCCAGCTCTGAGCGGCCGGGGTGGCGTCATCGAGCGGTTCGTACTCGATCGTGAAGTTGCCGACCTTGTTGTTGATCTCCTTGAAGGCCATCTCGATCGCGTTCACCATGGTCTGCGTCTGGGCGAGCGACGGACCGGTCATGGGCAGGCTCGAGACGACCTTGATCGTCCCGCCCGCGCCGCCGCCGCCGCCAGCGGGGCCAAACGCGCCGCAGGCCGCCGAGACGAGCGCGACGACCGCCAGGATCGCGGTGCTCTTGAGTGTGCGCTTGCGCATGGGCTCCTCCCTCTCGCGGATATCTGTAGCGGCGGACTGAACTGTCGTGGGTATCTACCCATGGCGCACGAGGCCGTGCGCCGACCGACGCCCGCCGGTTCGGGGAGAAGCGTACGGGCGGAGCCAAGCACGCGTCAACGCGCGGGTATCGTCCGAGGCCGGATGGGGAGGGCCGGTGCTACTGCTGCGGGCGGCTGATCTGGCCCGGGCCTGTCCCATGGCCGAAGCGCTTGCTGCGGTAAGACTGGGCTTCGCCGACCTATCGGCCGGAAAGGCGACAGTCCCTGTCAGGACGTCCGTCCCGCTGGCCGGGGCGGGCGTCGCCCTGGCCATGCCCGCCGTGCTGGCAGGCGGGCGCTACTTCTCTGTGAAGGTGGTGGCCGTCGCGCCCGGTAACGCCGCCCGGGGACTGCCTCTCGTGCCCGCGATGGTCCTGCTGGGCGACGCGGAGACCGGAGGGGTCCTTGCCCTTATAGAGGGTGCCGCCCTCACCGCGCTCCGGACGGGCGCCGCCGGTGGCGTCGCCGCGGCGGTGCTGGCGCGTCCGGACAGCCAGGTGGCGGCCGTCTTCGGAGCTGGGGTCCAGGCCCGCGCGCAGATCATCGCCCTGGCGACGGCGCTCCCCGGCGCCCTACGCGAGGTCCGTGTCGTGGGCCGCGAGGATCAGCGGGCACACGGCATCATCGGCTGGGCGCTGGAGCAGCCGGAGCTGCGATCCATCACGCTCCGCGCCGGCTCGCGCCTCGAGCACGACAGCTGGGCCCGCGAGGCTCTTGCTGACGCGGACGTCGTCGTCACGGCGACAAGCAGCGCGGTCCCGGTGTTCACCGGGCGCCTCCTCGGCGACGGCGTGCACATCACGGCCGTCGGATCCTTCAAGCCGACGATGCGCGAGCTCGACGACGACGCGCTCAAGGGTGCGCGCATCGTGGTGGATCAGCGCAAGCCCGCGCTCGAGGAGGCCGGCGAGCTCCAGGGCCTTAGAGATGAGGACGTCGTGGAGATCGGCGAGGTCATCGCCGGTCGCGCGGCCGGTCGCACCAGCGCTTCGGAGCGCACGGTCTTCAAGAGCGTCGGCAACGCCGTCCAGGATCTGGTCGTCGCCTCGCGCGCCTACGAGCGCGCGCGCGAGCTCGGCATCGGGCAGGAGATCGCGTGGCCGTGAAGCGCGGGCCTGTGAAGCCCGCGAAGCCACTGCGACCCGCCGCGAAGTCGTGGAATGAGGCCACGAAGCGGCGCGCGCGGACCGTACTGGCCCGGCTGACCAAGGCCTACCCCGACTGGGGCCCGACGCTCGAGTTCACGACGCCGCTCGACCTGCTCATCGCCACGATCCTCGCGGCTGGGGCCCGCGACCAGCGCATCAACGAGCTGACGCGTGTCCTGTTCAAGAAGTACCGGACAGCGGAGGATTGGCTGCGCATCCCGCAGGCTCGCCTCGAGCGCGAGGTCAAGCCGAGCGGCTTCTTCCGCATGAAGGCCAAGGCCATCAAGGCCGCATGCCAGGGGATCGTCGAGAAGTTCGGCGGCCAGGTCCCTCGCGAGATCGACTCGCTGACGGAGCTGCGCGGTGTCGGTCGCAAGACGGCATCGATCGTCGCCGGCGCCGCCTTCGGCGTTCCCGGGATCGCCGTCGACCGGCACGTGGAGCGGGTGGCGGGTCGCCTTCGGTTCGCGCTACCGGGCCAGGACGGCACTGAGGCGGGCCTGCGGTCGCTGTATCAGAAGAAGGACTGGTACCGCGTCACGTGGACCTTCGTGCTTCACGGCCGGAGGACCTGCATGCCGACGCCGGCATGCGCTCGGTGCCCGATCGTCGACCTATGCCCTTACCCCTTCAAGACGAAGGGCTGACGGAGCGAGCGCCGAGCCACCCGAACGCGGCGGCGAGAAGGATGCGGCCGCCGTCGGCGAGGAGGATGAGCGCGACGTCCGCGAGGACGTCGCCGGT
>CAZTAI010000057.1:0-6456 GCA_964611555.1 uncultured Chloroflexota bacterium
CCGGGCGCGCGCGTGAGGCCCTTCAGGACCACGGTGTCGCCGAGCTGTTCCTCCTCCCGCACCAGGCGCACGAAGGGTGGCGCCATCCGCATGAGCTGGCGCGCTCCGTCCTTGCCGTGGAGCTGCGTGTCGACACCAGGGAGCTCGATGACGACGTCATCGTCGACCACCGACGCCGCGCGCTCGGCGTCACGCTTCTCGAGCGCGGTCATGAAGGAGCGCGCCGCCTCCAGCGGGGTCAAGAATGCACCGGCATGCCGCGCAGCTCGTCCATCGCCGTGAGGATCCACTCCTCGCGCATGCGGATGCCGAGCGCGCCGAGCGCCAGCGCGGTGGCGATGCCGGTCGCGAGCTCGTCGTGGTCTACGAGCGCGGGCGGCTCGAAGCGGACGTACGGCTCGTCGCGCACCAGCAGCTCGACCTCGCCGCCCTGCTCTCGGATCGCGTAGTCGCGCCCACCGACGAGCGCGGGGACACCGAGCTCAGCGACCCGCGAACGAGCGCCGTCGCGCGCGCTCTCCTCGGGCCGCGCCATCACCAACGGCGTCCCCTCGGCGACCTGGTCGAGGCCGCGCTCGGCGTCGGACCACACGCCGGATGCGATCACGGCCAGGTCCGGGCGCGGAGCGTGGAGGGGGTCGAGCCGGTCTGAGGTGGGGTCGAGCAGCAGCGCGACGCGCTGGCTGGACTCGGCGAAGGCTATGAGCGCCAGGATGACCGTCACCTCGCGGCGGGAAAGCTCACCGAGCTCCGGCGACGTTGCGGCCAGCTGATACCCGGACGCGGCGGCCATCGTGCCCGCCTTCGCCAGCAGAGCGTCATCGATCGCGTCCCGATCCACGAGGGTCTGCCCGAGCGTGGCCCCGAGTGTCGCGGTCCGCGCGCCTGCCGACCTCAGCACGGCAGCGGCGACACGGGCCACACCCGCCGCCGCGGAGCCGCTCACGGTCGCGACGAGGTATCGGACGTCGGGGTCCAGCACGGACGCCAGACAGGTCCGGACGCGCTGGATGGACCGTTCATCAGGCGGAACATCGGGCAAACCGTCGAGATAAGCCCTCACAACAACAGCGTCCACCCTCTGGATGATCGCACACCCCGGTGGGATGATCGGCGCATGCGACTCGGCACGCTGCTCCCATTCGCTGCGCTGGGCGTGCTGATCGTGGTCGTGTCGTCCGCCGCGCTCCTGTCCAGCGCGGGAGGCGGCATTCCGCTCCCGGTGGCGCAGCCGACACCGACGCTGCTGCCGCAGACGACACAGCGCGCCGTACCGGAGCTTTCTCGGACCGCGCGCATCGCGTACTGGCGTGAGGAGAAGCTGTGGATATCGGGTCTCGACGGATCGCTTCGCCGAAGCGTCACGCCCCTGGACGAGCCGCGCCGGGCCAGTCACATGCGGTGGTCGCCCGACGGCGACAAGATCGCGTTCCTCGACACGGGCCTCTCGATGGTCGTCGTCCGCGTGGACGGCCAGCGCTGGGACGTGAGCCTTCCACTGGTGCTGCGCGACCAGGGCTGGCGTATCGCCGACGTGCGCTGGTCGCCCGACTCGACTCGCATCGCCTCCACCTTCCTGCGCCCGGGCGATGGACGGGCCGACGCGTTCATCGTCGACCTCACTCCGGCCCTCAAGCAGTGGCAGCGCATCACCGAGATGAACGACCTGTTCGTAGCCGACTGGGTCTCCAACACGGAGCTCCTGGCCAGCACGGCGGGCGGCGTGATCGCGGTCGTCGAGATCCCGACCGGTCTCACGCTCCCGATGACCGAGACGCGTATCCGCCCGCTTAACGGCGCGCTCGGGACCTCTCCGATCCTCGCGAGCGATGGACGTGTTCACTTCCTCGCGGGACGAGTGCCTACCTCGCGTGATCCATCGCTTCCGTACATCACCGCGAGCCGCGCCTCCGTGTGGAGCGCGACCCTCGATGGAGGGGACGTCCGCCGCGAGACGCTGACCGAGCTCAACGATGTCCGCCTCGACGCGCGTTTGCCCGACGGTCGCTACCTCGTCCACCGCGGCGGCGCGTCCGTGCAGAGCGTGGCCGGCGAGGAAGTGGAGGCACTGCCTACGAACGCCGGACTCATCCAGCGTCTCCGTCTCGCCCCGGACGGTCGCACGGCCTATGGGTTCACCCGCGAGCAGATCGTGCACCTCGACCTGACCAAGGTCGGGCTTACCCCGCCCGCCTCACCAGATCCGACCGCGACGGTCTTCCTGGACACGAGCGGCGACGCTGACGTGTGGTTCCCCACGCCGCTTCCCACCCTGGCGCGGTCCGCGGAGGTGCCACTGGCCGATCCCGCCGCGCGCTACGCGTTCACGCTCGGGGGTCACCTCTGGCAGGTGGGCCACGGCACGAAACCCGAGCTCCTCCGACCCAGCCAGTCGATCCGTCGAACGTTCCTCCCACTGCCCCGCTGGTCGCCCGCGGGCACTCATCTGTTCGCCCTCGAGCAGGCCGGCTTCGGCGCGCCGACCACGGCACTGATAGGTGTCGTCGTTGACACCGAAGGAGAGCAGATCCGCGTCGCCGACACCTACGCCGCCGGCCGGTCGTTCGCGTGGGCGCCGGATGGCGGGGAGGTCGCGGTCGTGGTGGACCGCCGCGGGGTGAACGGGACCGCGACGAACGCGGTGCTCGAGGTGCGGTTCCTCGACACGAATGGCAAGGTGACGCGCACGGCGATGCCCGGCAGCGAGGTCGCGTGGACATCCACCGGGATCCTCGTCATGACCGAGGTCGGCGGCGATCCCGTCGTCCAGCTCGTCGCGGACCAAGGTCCCATCCGGACATTCGTCGAGCGTGACGATCTGGTCGACCACCCGAGCATCGCGTCGACACCCTGGCTGGGCGGCGCCTGGAGCGGCCTCGATGCGACGCGGGACGGAGCCTGGACGAGTGTTCGGATCACCACGGCAGAGGGCACGTCCGGCTATGTCGTCCTCCTCGACGCGCGCGGCACCGCGGTCGAGTTCGTTCGTGCCGACGACCTGAGCGACGCGCTCTGGTCTCCGGCAAAGCCGCTGCTCGGATACACGCTCGACGCACGCACCGTGGACGAGCGCGCCGTCGTCCACGAGCCGGGCAATGGTCCGATCACGTTCCAGGACGGTCGCTTCGCGGGGTGGTCGACGGATGGCGAGTGGTACTACGTGGCCCGCACGACGGGTCTCTTCGCGTATCCGCTCGACGGCGGTGCGGCGGTCCGCGTCGGCCCGGTCGGTGTGCCGATGGCGCTCACGGCTCTGCGCTAGCGGTCAGCCTCCGCGCGCGACCGCGAGGAAGTGCTCGAGCGCACCGAGGTGCTCGTCGATCGACTTGTACTTCGCACCCATCGTGGTGAGCTCCACGTGCGTCGCACCCACCTCCGCCCACCAGGCCACGTGCTCCGGCCACCGCTCGCGCGGCGTGGCCGCCGCCGAGAGGCGACCCTCCAGGCCGACCTTCGCCGGGTCGCGGCCCTCTTCACGCACCATCGCGCGGAAGGCCTCGATCGCGGCACGGCCCTCGTCGCCCGGCTGCACGTGTGTGAGCCAGCCGTCGGCAAGGCGGGCGATGCGGCGTAGTGCCGGCTCGATCACCCCGGCGGCACGAGGTCCGCTCGAGCTGGTGTTGCTCTTGTAGCCGCCGCCCATCCACACCGGGATGGGGCGCTGCACCGGAAGCGGGTTGAGCCCGGCCTTCGGGATGCGGATGTGCTTCCCCTGATGCTCGACGACGGCATCGGTCCAGAGCTTCCGCATGACGACGATCTGCTCCTCGATGCGTGACGCGCGCGTCTTGAAGCTCTCCCCGAGGGCTTCGTACTCGACCTCGTTCCAGCCGAGTCCGACGCCGAGCCGCATGCGGCCACCGGATAGCACGTCGACCTCCGCGGCCTGCTTCGCTACGAGCGCGGCCTGCCGCTGCGGAAGGATGATCACGCTTGTCACCAGCTCGAGCTTCTTCGTGATCGCGGCGAGGAACCCGTAGAGGACGAAGGGCTCGTGGAACATCGACTCGTGCGTGTAGGGACCACTCCACCCGCCCGGCCGCTCCGGATGCGCTCCCAGGACGTGATCGAACACGACGACGCCGTCGAATCCCATCTTCTCGATCTCGCGCGCGTAGCGGGCGATGACCTCGGGATCCGCGCCGATCTCGAGCTGCGGCAGGACGGCGAGGATCTTCACGGGATCATCATCGCCGAGATGGCGTTCGAGCACGTTCCGAATACCGGGCCGGTCCCCTCGCCCGAGGAGATCGAGCGGCGCCTGCGGTCCGAAGCCCGGGGCGTACACGGCTGGTCCAACGGGCGGGGCGATCGATACGGCGAGCACGAACACTCCTACCGCAAGGTCCTCTACTGCGTGCGCGGCTCGATCGAATTCCTTCTCGCGGACGGTGGCCGCGTCGAGCTGCGGCCCGGCGACCGGCTGGTGGTGCCGGCGCACACACGTCACGGCGCGCTCGTCGGGCCCGACGGCTGCGCGTGCATCGAGGGCCAGGCCTAGAAGCGGCGCATACTCGGAACGTGCGTCGGATCGCCGCGCGGATGTCGCGCCTCGGCACCGAAACGGCGTTCGAAGTGCTTGCGAAGGCGCGGGCGCTCGAGGCGCAGGGTCGCGAGATCGTGCACCTCGAGATCGGCGAGCCCGACTTCGACACACCGCCCTCGATCGTCGCGGCGGGCGTCGCGGCGCTCGAGCGAGGCGAGACCCACTACACACCGTCGGCCGGCGTGATCGAGCTTCGCGAGGCGATCGCGGCCTATCTGCGCGAGCGCCGCGGCCTCTCGGTCGACGCCGCGCAGGTGATCGCGACGCCGGGCGCCAAGCCGATCATGTTCTACGCGCTGCTCGCGCTCCTCGAAGAGGGCGACGAGGCCATCTACCCGGATCCGGGCTTCCCCATCTACTCGTCGATGATCGACTTCGCGGGCGCGCGGGGCGTGCCGCTCCCGCTGCGCGAGCAGAACTCGTTCGAGCCTGACCTCGACGAGCTGCGCGGCCTCGTTACGGACCGCACCAAGGTCCTGATCCTCAACAGCCCGCACAACCCGACTGGCGGCGTGCTGTCGCCGGCGGCCGTGGGTGAGATCGCGCGCCTCGCGCGCGAGCACGACCTCTGGGTCCTGACCGACGAGATCTATGCCGAGATCCTCTACGACGGCGAGCACCGCTCGCTCCTCGCGGAAGAGGGCATGGCGGAGCGCACGATCCTGCTCGACGGGTTCAGCAAGACCTACGCGATGACGGGCTGGCGTCTCGGGTACGGCGTGTTCCCGAAGCAGCTCGTGGAACCTGTCACGAAGCTCGTGACCAACTCCGTGTCCTGCACCGCGACGTTCGTGCAGCGCGCGGGGGTCGTCGCGCTCTCCTCGCGGCCCCCGGAGGTCGACCAAATGGTCCGCGCCTTCCGCGAGCGACGGAACGCGGTGGTCGAAGGTCTGAACGCGGTCCCGGGTGTGCGCTGCCCCACGCCGAAGGGTGCGTTCTACGTCTTCCCGAACATCGAGGGGCTCGGCCTCGGCGACAGCGCGCGCGTCGCGGACCGGATCCTCAACGAAGCGGGCGTCGCGGTGCTGGCGGGCACGTGCTTCGGCCGCGCGGGCGAGGGCTACCTGCGTCTCTCTTATGCGAACTCGCTGACCAACATCGGTCTCGCTACGACTCGCATCTCCGAGTGGGCGGCAGCGTCCTCGCGTTCGGGAGTAGCTACCTAGTCACAGCCTTGCGCTGATCGGGTCCCGATCAGGGCACGCTTGCGTAAAGGCAAGCGTGGCCTCGATCGCTGTGAACGAACAGGGACCCATTCGTTGGCAGACCTCTCACGCTGAGTAGGACTAGAAGGCGCGGGCCCTGCTTCACCGGCTGGCGGCTGAACGCCAGATGAACAGCGGAGGTATGCAGGATGCGCAGGGCCATCGGGGCCATCGCTTGCGTCGCGACCCTCGCCCTCTTGATCGCCGCGGGTGTGCCCGCGTACGCCGATCCAGGGGATGGGAATGGCAATGGGACGCCACCCGGTCAAGCGGGCGGTAACGACAAGGACAAGGGGAACAACGGCGACAACGGCAAGAAGGACAACAACAACGGCAACGGAGGTAGCGGAGGCGCCGGCAATGACGGCGCGCCGAATGGCGCGAACGGCACTGTCAAGATCCACGAGTGGCCCGACCACAAGAACAGCTCGGACATGGCCAACGACCCCAAGGTCTGCCAGTTCGAGATCCACGGGTTCAAGTTCGATCCGGCTGAGTCCGAGGACTGGTGGGTCCAGGCGCACAAGTGGGGCAACGGCGACGAGAGCAAGGCCGTCCTGACCGGGGACTACGCGGCGAACTCGAGCGGTGACTGGACGGAAGGTCCCTTCACGCTCGCCGACGGCCACTACAAGCTCTTCGTCGAGATGAGCCACGGCACGTTCAAGCACAAGGTCTTCAAGGTCGACTGCCCGCCGGTGAGCG
>CAZTAI010000057.1:6556-9324 GCA_964611555.1 uncultured Chloroflexota bacterium
AGCCACGGCACGTTCAAGCACAAGGTCTTCAAGGTCGACTGCCCGCCGGTGAGCGGGAGCGAAGAGGACCAGACGAACGAAGCGGGCACCGAGAACGAAGCGGGCACCGAGAACGAAGCGGGCACCGAGAACGAAGCGGGCACCGAGAACGAAGCGGGCACCGAAGAGGACAACGAGCGGGCAGGCACCAATGACGAGAACAGCAGCAGCCAAGCCGGTGACGAGGACGAGCAGCGAGTCTCAGCGGTCGCTGGCGTCCAGCAGCCGCCGACGACGGGCGGGACCGCTCAGCTCGTCGAGTTCGAAACGCAGGGCGCGCAGGCAGGGGCGCAGGCAGGCACGCAAGTCGCGGGTCAGCAGTCCGCGCCCGCGGCGGTCGCGGGTATCCAGTCACTGCCAGCCACGAGCACCGACCGTTAGATCCGACACATCCACGATCTACGCAAGGAGGGCCGCCAAGGGGCGGCCCTCCTTCTGTGTCTGCGCGAGCCATGATCCCCGCGCCCTGATGCTTCTCATACTGGTCACGTGCAGGAAGCGGATAGGGCTACGACGAGCTACTCCCGGCAGGAGCGGCGCCTCGTAACGGTCCTCTTCGCGGACTTCGTGGGCTTCACCACGCTGGCCGAGGAGCTGGACCCCGAGATCCTCCAGGAGACCGTCTCCAAGATCTTCGAGGACTTGGCCGAAGAGGCCATTGCGTACGACGGCACCATCGAGAAGTTCATCGGCGACGCCATCTTCGTCGTCTTCGGTGCCCCGCTGACGCATGAGGACGACCCGCAGCGCGCGCTCCGCTGCGCGCTGGGCATGCAACGCACCTTCGCCGAGCATGCCGCGCGTCTCAAGAAGGAGCGCGGCGTCGAGCTCGGCCTGCGCATCGGCATCCACACCGGTCTCGTCGTCGCGGGCAACGTGCGCTCGGTCGCGGAGTACGGCGTTATGGGCGACACGGTCAATACCGCGTCGCGTCTCCAGGCCGCGGCCGCGCCGGGCGAGACATACGTGACCGAGGAGACCTTCCGCCTCACGAAGCGCCAGTTCGCGTTCCGCGAAGTGGGTCCGGTCGCGCTCAAGGGCAAGGAGCTGCCGGTCATGGTCTACGCGCTCAGCGGCGAGAGGACCGAGGAGCGCGCCCGGATCGAGATCAGCGCCCCGCTCGTCGGCCGCTGGATGGAGCTGTCGCGCCTGGACCTGACGTTCCAGTCGGCGCGCATCGGCCGAAGCGAGGTCGTCGTCATCACCGGCGAGCCGGGCATCGGAAAGAGCCGCCTGGTGAACGAGTTCCTGGGTCTCGCGGCGCCCGGCGACGGCGAGAAGACCGAAGACACGCCGCGGGTGATGCGCTGGACGTTCTCGCGGGTGAACCAGCGCTCCTACGCGGGTTTCATCGAGCCGCTGCTCGAGGCTCTTGGCGTCGATCCTGCCGCCGCGGATGCCCACGACAGGCTCGAGCTGACCCTGCGGGACCTCGGATTCGCGCAGGCCACGGTCATCGCGCCGCTGTTCGCCCAGTTCCTCCACCTGCCCGGCGCCACCGGCGAGGCCATCGAGGCCTCCGAAGAGCGCCAGCGATCCATGTACATCGCCGTCTTCGACGTGCTCGTCGCGCTCGCGAGGACGCGCCCAGTCCTCTACATCCTCGAGGATCTCCACTACGCGGACTCGGCATCGCTGGACCTGCTGGGCTTCGTCACGCAGCGCGCGTCGGCGGTGCCGCTCCTTTTCCTGCTCGCTCAGCGCCTGGGGCCCGGATCGCCGGAGATCCGCCCGGCGCGCTCGAACTTCTCGCAGCTGGTCCTTCAGCCGCTCTCCGACGAGGAGGCCGCGCGCATCGTCGAGACGTCGCTGCCCCTGCCGCCCGAGGTGCGCGACCGGATCGTGGCGCGCGCCGGCGGGAACCCGTTCTTCATCGAGGAGTCGCTGCGCTCGCTGATCGAGTCGGGGGTGGTCGAGCGCGACGAAGCCGGCGCCTGGCGCCTCAAGCGCGTGCCCGCGGGGCTCGAGGTGCCCGCGACGCTGCACGCCCTCATCGCTTCGCGCATCGACCGGCTGCCGCCGGTGGCGAAGGAAGCGATCCAGCTCGCGTCGGTCATCGGCGTCCGCTTCGGCGACCGGGTGATGCGCGCCTCTGGCGGCGATCGCCTCGCGGATGCGGTCGATCAACTGATCGACGCGGACCTGGTGATCGACGCTGCTCCGACCGAGCGCCGCGAGGGCCGCTACCGCTTCAAGCACGCCGTCACGCAGGAGGTCGCGTACAACACGCTCCTCGTCCGGCGCCGCGTCGAGCTTCACCGCACCGTAGCCGCGGCCATGGAGCGCGTGCTGGGCGATCAGGTGCGCGAGTTCCTACCCGCTCTCGCGCATCACTACCTGCTGGGCGAGGTCCCCGAGAAGGCCGCGGAGTACGCGTGGCGCACCGCGCAGCGCGCGCTCTCCATCCACGCGCACGTAGAGGTGATCCGCTCCGCGGAGCAGGCGCTCGAGCTGTTCGACCAGCTGGGGCAGGTGGACCGCGCGGTGGAGGCGCTCTACCTGATCGCGCGTATCCGCCGGTTCCGCGGAGAGAACGACGCGGCCCTCGCGGCATACGAGCGTGCTCTGTCCCTGCTCGAGCAGCGCGCGCCCGAGGAGCGCGACCGCATCGCGAGCGTGCTCGCGCACATGGCCGAGCTCTGCACGCGCTGGGACGCGAAGCACCCGGACCTCGAGGGCCTCATCGCGCGCGGCCTCGATCTCGTGGGCGACGAGCGCTCACGCGAGCG
>CAZTAI010000058.1:0-3247 GCA_964611555.1 uncultured Chloroflexota bacterium
GTCCTCGGGAGCCCCGCGATCAGATCGCGGCCGCGGACCTCCATCGTGAGCTCAGGATCCATCGGCAATGCGGACCCGATCTGGATCTTGACGTCCTCGGCGGTGCGCTCGCCGATCATGAGGTTGTAGCGGCGCCGGATGAAGCTGGTGATCGCCTCGTCGAGCTTGTTGCCCGCGAACCGCACGCTGCGCGAAACGACGATGCCGCCGAGCGAGATGATCGCGATCTCGGCGGTGCCGCCGCCGATGCCGATGATCATGTTCCCGTTAGGCCCCGAGATGGGGATGTTCGCGCCGATCGCTGCGGCCAGCGGCTCCTCGATCAGGTGCGCAGTGCGTGCGCCGGCGCGGATCGCCGCGTCCTTGACCGCGCGACGCTCGACGCTGGTCACGCCCGAGGGGACCGAGATCATCAGCTCGGGCTGGAAGAGGCGCACGCGGCCCGCGACCTTGTTGATGAAGTGCCGCAGGAGGTGCTCGGTGATGACGTAGTCGGCGATGACCCCGTCGCGCATCGGCTTGAGCGCGGTGATGCTCCCGGGCGTGCGCCCGATCATCAGGCGCGCCGCCTCGCCCACCGCGACGATGCGCGGGGAGCGCGAATCCTCGTCCTGCGCGAGCGCCACCACCGACGGCTCCGTCAGGACGATGCCCTTGCCGCGGACGTAGACGATGACGTTGGCGGTGCCCAGGTCGATGCCGATCTGCTTTGCGAACATGACCTTAGAGGGGTCCCTTCAAGCGCGGTGCGTCCGAGTGTATCGACACGGGTCCGCGCGGCGCGGTCGGCGCGCACGCGGACCCTGTCTTCAGATGCGGTACTAAGCGGCCGGTCGGGCGCTGGCTGCTGGCTCCGGTGTGATGCGTGAAGCGATGCCCGATCGCCAGAGGAGCCACACCCCGACGAAGTATCCGAGGTAGGTCACGAGCTCGAGAACGGTCGGCTCGTCCTGGTAACCGAAAAGGGCACGCAGGATCGATCCGACGCCGGAGTCATCGGGCATCAGCGCCTTGGTGCTCCAGAGCTTCGGGCCTTCGATCGCGGCGAGGATCCCCGCCTCGGCGAACTCGTGCGCGGCGTGGGCCAGGAGTCCCGCGGCGAACATGATCAGGAGGGCGCTGGTGACCTTGAAGAACGTCCGGAGGTCGATGCGCCGCCCGAACGCGTAGATCGCGACGCCCACCCCGACCGCGAGCGCGAGGCCGAGGACCGTGCCGATCAGCTTGCCCTCGCCCGGCGCCGCATACAGGAGGAGCACCAGCTCGACGCCCTCGCGCACGACGGCGAAGAACACGAGGAGGAAGAGGCCCCACGCGGCGCCACCTCGAGCGAGTGCGGCTTCGACGCCACGGTGCAGCTCCGCCTTGAGATAGCGCGCATTCCGGAGCATCCAGAGGATCATCCAAGTCAGGAAGCCTGCCGCGAGGGTCATGGTCACGCCCTCGAAGATCTGCTCGGTCGCGCCTTCGAACTCCGCCTGGAGCGCTAGGAGGATCGCGAAGAACGCGACGCTGACGAGCGCCGCGGCACCCACGCCGGACCACACCCAGCGCGCCGCCCGCATGTTGCCGGTATGCCCCAGGTAGGCGAAGACGATCCCGACGACGAGGGCCATCTCGACGCCCTCACGAAGCGCGATGAGCAGCGCGCTGATGTCGCCAGCGGACACAGGGGCCTCCACAGGCCCGGCCGCTCCCCTTTTCGGTCGGCCGAAGGCACAGTTAGGGATACCTAACGAATTCCGACCTGTCAAGTCGGATATCGCCATTGACCCATACCATCGGCCGGGGAGGTGCCACATGGCAGCGGTGCACGCAGCGACGGCTCAGACCGCCACGACAGAGGAGTACCTCCAGGCCATCTGGACGCTGGGCGATGAAGGTGGACCGGTCATCGCGGCGCGCGTCGCCGAGTTCCTGGCGGTCTCCCCCGCCTCGGTCTCGGAGATGCTCCACCGCCTCGAGCGGGACGGTCTCGTGACGTTCACCGAGCGCCGCGAGATCCAGCTCAGCCCGACCGGCGATGACCTTGCGCGCTCGATCGTGCGCCGGCACCGTCTGATCGAGCGGATGCTCACGGATCTCCTGGGCTACGACTGGTGGAAGACGCACGACGAGGCCGAGCGCCTCGAGCACGCCATCTCGCCCGAGATGGAGCGCCGCCTCATCGAGCGCCTCGGGGACCCGACCACGTGCCCGCACGGCAACCCCATGCCCGGCATGCCCCGGCGCTGGTCGCAGCCGATCGACCAGGCGCCGCTCGGCGAGACCGTCGTGGTCGAGCGGATCCCGGATCAGTTCGAGCACGAGCCGGGCTTCCTCGAGTACCTCGATCAGCAGGGGCTCAAGCCGGGCACGGCGTTCCGTGTGCTCGAGCGCTCACCTGAGCGCGTCGTCGTGGAGATCGACGGAGCGTCGCGCGCGATACGCGCGGACTGCGGCACCAAGGTCTGGGTCCGGCCTCCGGCCGCGTAGCGGTGAGACTGGTCAGCTTCCGCCTGGATCGCGCCCACGGGGTCGGAGTCGTTGGCGAGGACGAGACCGTCGTCGCGCTCGAGGACGTCGTTCCGGGGGCACCCGCGTCGATGCGCGAGGTCGTGGAGCGCTGGGCCGGGGTCGCGCCGCTCCTCACCGACCGGACGCTGAGCGCCGTCGCGGGAACGCCGCTGGACCGCGTGCGACTCTCGGCGCCGATACGCCCACCGCGGAACGTGTTCTGCGTCGGCTGGAACTACTCCGAACACTTCGCGGAGGGTCGCGCGATCCACAGCGCGGCCGGCCACACGGAGATGCCCGAGCACCCCGCGCTCTTCACGAAGCAGCCGAACGCGGTCATCGGTCCCGATGAGCATGTGGTGCATCCGGGAAAGCACTCGAGCGAGCTCGACTGGGAGGTCGAGCTTGCCGTGGTCATCGGCAAAGGTGGCCGTGACATCCCGGAGGAGCGAGCGCTCGAGCACGTCTTCGGCTACACCATCGGGAACGACGTGTCGGTGCGGGACCACCAGCGCTCGCGGCACGGCGGCCAGTGGTTCAAGGGGAAGTCCTTCGACACGCACTGCCCTCTAGGCCCCTGGATCGTGACGGCGGACGAGATCCCCGACCCTCAGGTGCTGGACATCACCTCGCGCATCAACGGAGAGACGAAGCAGGCCTCGAACACCCGGCACATGGTCTTCCCGGTCGCGCGGATCTTGGCCGAGCTGTCCGTAGGCATGCGGCTCGTCCCCGGTGACGTGATCCTCAC
>CAZTAI010000058.1:3347-9200 GCA_964611555.1 uncultured Chloroflexota bacterium
TCCACCGAGCACTGGAAGGACCTCGATCCTTCGAAGTTCGAGGTCAGGGACACGAACGTCGAGGAGTGGTTCTCCGAGGACTTCGCGCCCATGGAGGAGCACGAGATACGCGACTTCCTCCACCAGATGGAGGGCTCGCGCGGTGCGCTGCTGGCGCTGATCAGGGAGCTGTCACCTGACGACGTCGAGCGCAAGCCGACCCCCGACACGTGGAGCATCCGGCAGGCCCTCGAGCACATCATGACCACCGAGGCGTCGCTGCTCGGCCGGCTCGAGCGCTGGCCGACCGAGGTCGGCGCGCTCCAGGCCGTGCACCGCATGGCCTTCCAGCGCTTCAGCGTCCTCGAGCCCGAGGACACCAAGCTCGATCACCGCATCCAGGGGCAGCGCTGGAGCACGAGACGGGTGATGCGCAGGATCCTCGAGCACGAGTACGAGCACATGAACCACATCCGCGAGATCCTCGCGGGACTCGGAGGCGACCGCCAGCCGAGTTAGGCCACCGCCTGGAGCGCGGCGCGGTGTGTAACGTCGGCGAGCGCCCGGACGAACGAAGGTCGCGTGTTGGGCATCGCGACGCGCGAGTAGCGCAGGCCCGACGCCTCCGCCTGCGCGGCGGCGGCGATGTCGAGGTCGTACAGGACCTCGAGGTGGTCCGCCAGGAACTGCACCGGCGCGATCACGACCGAACGGTGTCCCGCGCGGGCGATCTCGGGGAAGACGTCGGTGAGGTCCGGCCGCAGCCACTCCTCCTTCGTGTGCCCCGCGCTCTGGTAGGCCCAGGTCCACTCGTCGAGGCCAGCGCGTCGCGCGACCGCCTCCGCCGTCTCGCGGAGCTGGTCGATGTACGTGGGCTCCGCTTCGTACACGCGCCGCGGCAGGCTGTGGGCGGTCATGACGACGTGAGCGTCTCCGCGCGCGCGCGCCTCACTGATCGCCTCGGCGAGATCGTCGACGTACGCGGGCTCGCGGTGCCACGCGCCCAAGGGGACCGCGGTCACTCCCGACGCCGTAGCCGCCTCTTCGAGCGCGCGCGCGTAGCCGCCCATGAGCAGGGGCGACCACTGTGGCGACATCACGATGCCGATCACCCGGCGCGCGCCCCGCGCGGCGAGGGCAGCCACTCCCTCGGCGATGCTCGGGCGCGAGTAGCGCATCCCTGCCGCAGCGCACCAGCCCTCCCCCAGCTCGCGCTCGAGCGCCTCGGCCTGCGCGCTGGTGATACGCACGAGGGGCGACCCGCCGATGCGCTCGTAGCGGCGGGCCATCTCGTCCACCAGCTCGGGCGACGGCTCCTTGCCGCCGCGGACGCGTGCGAGGTACGCGGGCAGGTCAGCGCGGCCCTCGGGCGCGCCGTAGGTCATGAGAAGGACGCCCGTGCTCATGCGGCGAGCACGGGACTCGGGCGCGAGGTGCGCTCGCGGACGAGGTCGACGATGCGGGCGAGAGTGTCGGCGTCGGTCTCGGGCAGCACGCCGTGGCCGAGGTTGAAGACGTGGCCCGGCCGGCCCCCGGCCCGCCGCAGCACGTCCTCGGCGTGCCGCGCGGCGACCTCGAACGGCGCGAGGCAAGCGCCCGGGTCGAGGTTCCCCTGGATGGCGCGGTCGCCGATGCGCTCCCACGCGCGGTCGAGCGGCACGCGCCAGTCCACGCTCACGACCTCGCAGGGCACCGACGCCATGAGCCCGAGCAGCTCGGAGGTCGCGGTGCCGAAGTGGATGCGCGGGACCGCCGGGCCCAGGGCCTCGAAGATCCGGCGCGTGTACGGGAGCACCGCGCGCCCGTAGTCATCGGGCGCGAGCGCACCGGCCCAGGAGTCGAAGAGCTGGATCACCTGCGCGCCGGCACGTACCTGCGCGCGGAGGTAGCGGACGAGGACCTCGGTCAGGACGTCCATCAGCCGGTGCCACAGCTCCGGCTCGCCGAACAGCATCGCCTTGGTCAGTGGCAGATCCCGCGACGGCCGACCCTCCACCAGGTACGAGGCGAGCGTGAAGGGGCCGCCGCCGAACCCGATGAGGGCCACCGCGGGATCGAGGGTGCTTCGCAGCCCGCGGATCGCCTCGAAGAGGTAGGGCGTGGCCTCGTCGGCGTCGACGATGCGGAGAGCCTCGACGTCCGCGGCCGTGCGGATCGGCCGCTCCACGATCGGCCCAAGATCCGGCTGGATGCGGAACGCCACACCCATGCCGTCGAGCGGCAGCATGATGTCGGCGTAGAGCACGGCCGCATCGACGCCGAGCCGCTCGACCGGCATCGCGGTGACGCGCGCGCACAGCTCGGGCGTGCGGGCGATCTCCAGGATCCCGTAGCGCTCGCGGAGAGTGCGGTACTCCGCCAGGCAGCGGCCGGCCTGGCGCATGAACCACACGGGCGTCCTCTCGACCGGCTCGCGCCGGCAGGCGCGGACCAGCAGCGGCTCGGTCACGCGAATACCTGCGCGCGCTCGGTCGCGCCGTCTATCTCGTCCAGCGCGCGCTCGAGGGGCATCGCGGCGCCGACGAGGATGGGGGTCTCGCGCTCGGTGTAAGCCGATGCCTCGGTCTCACGCAGGTCGGCCACCAGCGCTAGGAACTCGCGCACGTCGTCGACCTCGAAGGCGACGACGAACTCCTGGTCGTCGATCCCGAAGCTGTACGCCGTGTGGATACGGACTTGCGGGTAGCGGTGCCCGATCTCGAAGTGCTTGGCCATCATCCGCGTCCGCTCCTCATGCGGGAGCGCGTACCACGGACGCCGCTTCACCATCGGATACACGACGAGGTAGCGCCGGTCGCCGACGGGTCCTGCCGTGCCGCGCGAGTGCTCGCTCCCCGCGTGCGCGTGATCGCCGAGGTACGGCGAGCGCCGGCGCGCCGCGAGGAACGCGTAGGGGCGCGTGCTCCAGCTCCAGAGCGCCGTCCCGGCGAGCCGCCGCTCGAAGGCGCGCAGCTCCTCCAGGTCGGCGCCGACGGCCCAGAGGAGAAGGTCCGCATCGCCGCGCGTGCCGACCAGGGAGTAGGCGTGGATCCGCACGCCCTCGGCCGATGCCGCGGCGGCGGCGGCGGCGAGCTCGCGCTTGTGCTCGTCACGCTCCCGGGCAGAGAGCCGGCGCCACTCAGGCGAGATCGAGAGCGTCAGATAGCGGTAAACCTCGTTCATGCGACCTCCTCGAGCGACGCGTCCGCCGCGGCGATGACCTCGTCGACCGCGGCCTCGTCGTGGGCGAGCGAGACGAAGAAGCATTCGAGCTGCGCGGGCGGCAGCATCACGCCCCGCCCGAGCATCGCGCGGTGGAATGCCGCGAAGCGCTCGCGGTCGCTGGTCATCGCGTCGGACTCGTTCCGCACCGGCCGGTCGGTGAAGAAGAGCGTGAGCATGGACGCGACGCGCTGCACCCGCGCGCGCACGCGCGTGCGATCGATGGCGCGCTCGAGGCCCTCCTCGAGCCGCGCGCCGATCTCCTCGAGCCTCCGGTAGGCCGCCTCGTCGAGTAGCCGCAGTGTCGCGAGCCCCGCCGCCATGGCCAGCGGGTTCCCCGACAGCGTGCCGGCCTGGTAGACCGGCCCGACCGGCGCGATGAGCGACATGAGATCGCGGCGCCCGCCGTACGCGCCGACGGGCAGGCCGCCGCCGACGACCTTCCCGAGGCAGGTGATGTCCGGAAGCACGCCGGTGCGCTCCTGCGCGCCGCCGCGCGCCACACGGAACCCGGTGATGACCTCGTCGAAGACCAGCAGCGCGCCGGTCCGGTCGCAGATCGCGCGGATCCCGTCGAGGAAGCCCGGGTCCGGCGGTACGCAGCCCATGTTCCCCACGAACGGCTCGACGACGATCGCGGCGAGCGGGGTCTCGGCTGCGGCAGCATCCACCGCACCCGGGTCGTTGAACGGGACGGTGATCGTGTCGCGGCTGGCGCCCTCCGTGACTCCGGCGGTGCCGGGCAGACCGAGCGTCGCGACCCCCGATCCGGCCTTCGCGAGGAGCGCGTCGGAGTGGCCGTGGTAGCAGCCGGCGAACTTGAGGATCGCGGCACGGCCGGTCGCCGCACGCGCCAGGCGGACCGCGCTCATGAGGGCTTCGGTCCCCGATGAGACGAAGCGGACCATCTCGACCGTCGGGACCGCGGCGACGATCGTCTCCGCCAGCTCGACCTCCAGCGGCGTCGGCGCGCCGTACGACGTGCCGCGTCCGGCCTGGTCGCGCACGGCCTCGACCACCGCCGGATGCGCGTGCCCCGCGATGAGCGGACCCCAGGAGCAGACAAGGTCGACGTAAGTGCGGCCGTCCGCGTCCGTGACGCGGCTTCCGCTGCCGCGAACGATGAAGGGCGGCGTCCCGCCGACGGCGCGGTAGGCGCGGACGGGGCTCGACACGCCGCCGGGCATCACGCGCTCGCCGCGGCGGAGCAGGTCCTCGGACGCGGTCGTGGACGGGCTCAACGCTCGCGAAGCCATGCGGCGACCTCCAGCGCGAAGTACGTGATCACGACATCGGCACCGGCGCGCGTGATACCCGTCACCGTCTCGAGCACGGCGCGCCGCCGGTCGAGCCAGCCCCGCTCGGCGGCCGCGCAGATCGCCGCGTACTCGCCGCTGACCTGGTAAGCGGCGACCGGCACGTCGACCGCGGCGCGGGCCGCGGCGATCACGTCGAGGTACGGACCGG
Organism: uncultured Chloroflexota bacterium; assembly: GCA_964611555.1. Lineage (GTDB taxonomy): Bacteria > Chloroflexota > Limnocylindria > P2-11E > P2-11E > GWC2-70-10. The sequence goes on from CAZTAI010000058.1 coordinate 7,995, forward strand.
CCGGCTTGACCATCACGGCGTCCGCGCCCTCCGCGACGTCGGCGCGGATCTCGGCGACGGCCTCGCGCGCGTTCGGCGGGTCCATCTGGTAGGCGCTGCGGTCTCCGAACTGCGGCGCGCAGTCCGCGGCATCCCGGAAGGGACCGTAGAACGACGACGCGTACTTGGCGGCATACGAGATGATCGCCGTCTCGGGATGACCCGATCCGTCGAGCGCCGCGCGGATGGCCGCGACGCGGCCGTCCATCATGTCCGAAGGCGCGACGATGTCGGCGCCCGCCGTCGCGTACGCGACCGCGGCGCCGGCGAGCAGCGGGAGCGTCGCGTCGTTGTCCACCGCGCCGGCCGCGCCGATCACGCCGCAGTGGCCGTGCGTCGTGTACTCGCACAGGCAGACATCCGCGATGAGCGCGAGGTCCACCTCCGCGGCGCGGATCGCGTGGAGCGCGCGCGGTACAGGTCCGAGCGGATCGGCGGCGCCTGCGCCGTCGTCCTTCCCCTCCGGGAGGCCGAACAGGAGGATCCCACCGAGTCCCGCGCGCGACGCCTCGAGCGCGAGCTCGGCACTTCGCGCAGGTGGCCAGCGGAAGTGACCCGGGAGCGACCCGATCGGCTCCGGCTCGCGGATGCGGGCGTCGACGAAGACGGGAAGGACGAGCGAGCCCGGGTCGAGGCGCGTCTCCTGGACCAGGCGGCGCAGGGCCGGGGTCCGGCGCAGGCGATGGAAGCGCCTGATGGCCGGGCGGACGGCGGTCGTGAGGGTCATGCGGGCACCGGCGCCGGAAGAGCGAGGGCGCGCGCGACCGCGCGCACGAGGTCGCCGGTCTGCATCGACGTCGCGACGACCGGCTCGACCTGCAGGCACGAACGGATCGCGGCGGCGGTCGCAGGTCCGAGCGCGACGAGGGGGATCGCGCCAAGCCGCGCGACGGTCACGGCGTCGAGCAGCCCCTCGAGGGCGCTCGGCGAGGTGATGATCGCGCATGTCCCGATGCGACCGACGGCCTCGACGGCGGCCGCGGCGCGATAGCCCTCGAGGCCGACGACCGTGATGTACGCGACGACCTCGCGCACGCGGGCACCTCGCTCCCGCAGCACTTCGGGCAGATCCCGGAGAGCGCGATCGGAGCGCGCGAGGAGCACGGTCCCTTCAGGGAGCGGGGCCTCGGCCGCGAGGGCGCGCCCGCCGCCACGGCCGACGAACAC
>CAZTAI010000059.1:0-9141 GCA_964611555.1 uncultured Chloroflexota bacterium
GGCATGTCGTGCTTCTCGCCGTTCGTCGCGAGGCGGGCGTTGATCGCCGTGCGGAGGAAGTTGGCGACCGAAACACCCGGGACCGCGACGGGGTACTGGAAGGCCAGGAACATGCCGAGGCGCGCTCGCTCGTCGACGGGGATCGCCAGCAGGTCCTTGCCGTCGAACATCGCGCCTCCGCTGGTCACCTTGTATCGCGGGTGGCCCATCAGCGTGAGCGCGAGCGTGCTCTTACCCGAGCCGTTGGGGCCCATGACCGCGTGTACCTCGCCGCTCGCGACCTTGAGGTCGATCCCCTTGAGGATGGGCTTGGCCTCCACGCTCACGTGGAGGTCGTTGACCTCGAGACGGGCCATCAGTGCGCCGCCGGCACGCGCGGGGTCGCCGGCCACTTGGCGAGCTCGGCGAGGGTCAGACCGTCCAGCGCAGTGGCGATCGTCGCCTGCAGCTTCAGCCAGACGAGGCGCGTGCCACAGGACGGCTCGTGGACGCAATTGACGACCGGTTCGCCTTCAGCGGTGCAGATCTGGGGCTCGATGGGCCCCTCGAGAGAGCGAACGACGTCGCCCGCTGTGATCGCACTGGGATCGCGGGCCAGCGTGTACCCGCCGCCCGCACCTCTCTTGCCGGTGACGAGCCCCGATCGGCGGAGCGCCGCTACGAGCTGCTCCAGGTACGCCTCGGGGAGATCCTCGCGCTCCGCGACGGCCCGGAGGCTGACGCTGCCCTGCCCCCACCTGCGCGCGAGGTCGACCATGAGGCGCATGCCGTACTCGCCGCGCGTGGACACGTGGAATGCGGTCGCGTGTAGAGGATTTCCGATCACTTAGGTAGGTATTGTACGCCGCGCGCTGGAGCTACACGGAGCCCCTGAGGCGAGGATCGAGCGCGTCGCGGAGTCCGTCGCCGATCAGGTAGAGGGCCAGCACGGTCAGGAAGATCATCACGCCCGGCGAGATGACGAGCCACCAGGCGAGCGTGAAGTACGAGGCCGCGTTGGTCAGCATGTTGCCCCACGACGGTGTCGGCGGGGTGATCCCGAGACCCAGGTAGGAGAGCGCCGACTCGATGAGGATGATGACACCCACGTCGATCGCGGCCAGGACGATGATCAGCGGCATCACGTTCGGCAGGATGTGCCTGGTCATGATCCGCAGCTGACCGGCGCCGATCGTCCGCGCCGCCGTGACGAATTCACGCTCGCGAATGGCGAACGTCTGCCCCCGCACGTAGTTCGCGACGCCCGGCCAGATGATTATGCCGAGGACGAAGATGAGGGTCGGCGGGCTGGGCGAGAACAGCCCCGCGAAGATGATCAGCAGGTAAATGGTGGGGATCGAGTTCAGCGTGGTGATCAACCACGTGATCACGTCGTCCGTGCGGCCACGAAGGTAGCCGGCGGTCAGGCCGACGGCCACACCGATGGTCATGGTCACGAGGCCCGCCAGGAACCCGACCGTGAGTGACACGCGTCCCCCGTAGAGGAGGCGCACGACCTGGCTGCGGCCGATCTCGTCCGAGCCGAGCAGGTACGCCGGCGGGTCCAGGGTCGGCGCGGCGTACGCACCGAGCAGGTTCTGCTGCTCGAACCTCATCTTGAAGACGTGCTGCGCGAAGAGGTCCGCGGCCAGCGAGAGCGCGACCAGGATGCCGAGCACGACGAACGCGGCGATCGTGACCTTGTCGCGCTTGACGCGCCACCAGGCGTCGGACCAGAGGCCGGCGTAGACGCGGCGCTCCGGTGTCTTGGCGACCGCCGGGGCGGTCGCGGCCGTGGTCGCCACTACCCGGCCTTCACCCGCGGGTCCACCAGGGTGTACACGAGGTCGCGGATGAGATAGCTGGCGACGAGCAGGACGCTCGAGATCATCACGCCCGCCATGACGACCGGGTAGTCCTTGGCGATGACGGCCTGATAGGTGAACTGGCCCACGCCGGGCCAGGTGAAGACCTGCTCGATGATCAGCGCCCCGCCGATCAATCCCGCCAGGATGCCGCCCAGTGCCGTCACCATCGGGATCAGGGCGTTTCGCACGGCGTGCACGGCGATCACGGTCTGCTCGAAGAGGCCCTTCGCCCGCGCGGTGCGGATGTAGTCCTGGCTGATCACCTCGAGGGTCTCGGTGCGCATGATCCGCGAGTAGTTCGCGATGCCGCCGAGCGCCAGGACGAAGGACGGCATCAGGATGTGCTTCAGGCGGTCCGCGATGTCCCACTGGTCCTTGCCGATGGTCAGCATGCCCTGGCTCGGGAGCCACCGGAGGTGGACGGCGAACACGATGATGAAGATGAACCCGAGCCAGAACGCCGGGACCGCGAATCCCACGGTGCTGAAGACGCGCGCGAACTGGTCGATGCGCCCGCCGCGGTTGAGCGCCGCGATCACGCCGAGCGGGACCCCGATGAAGAGCGAAATGAGAAGAGCGACGATCGCGAGCTGCAGCGAGTTCGGGATCCGTGTGGCGATCAGGCTCGTCGCGGCCTGGCCGCGGTAGATGATCGAGTCGCCGAAGTTCCCCTGGATCACGCGTCCCAGCCAGTCGACGTACTGGAGCGGCAGCGGCTTGTTGAGGCCGAGCTGCTCGCGGAGGAACGCGATGTCCTCGGGGGTCACGTTGGGGTCGCCGAAGGTGTAGAGCCGGATGGGGTCGCCGGGGGAGAGGTGGGCGATCAGGAAGGTGATGATCGAGATCCCGAGGAGCGTCGGGATCGCGTAGAGGAGCCGCCTGAGGATGAAGCGCTGCACCGCTACCTCTCTCCGAGCATGAGCGGCGGGGCGTCCCGGAGGACGCCCCGCCGCGTGCTACTTGCGCGTCGCTAGTTGGTCTTGAACCACCAGGTCTCGACGTTCCAGAGCGTGCTGAACGCGCCGGGATCGTAGTTCTGCATGGTCGCGCCGGTGACGGAAAGGATGTTGTTGCCGAAGCCGAAGTTGTACGGCTGCTCGTCGTTGAGGATCTTGTTCATGGTCGCGTAGTGCGCCTTCCTCGTCGCGACGGAGCAGTCGCCGTTGGCGGGGTTGCGAGCGTCCACGATGGACTTGTCGAGCGCGTCGGACTTGAAGGCTGTGAAGCCGAAGCCCGTCCGGGCGGTGGCCGGGTCGGGGATCTGCGAGCTGTGCCAGATGCTGTACGGGTCCGGCTCGGTGCCCAGGGCCCAACCGATGATCACCGCCTCGATGGTGGGGTGGCCTTCGGTGAGCTGGGTCACCAGACCCTGGAACGCCTCGAAGTTGGTCTTGGCGTCGATGCCGATGGCCTTGTACTGCTCCGAGGCGACCTGAGCGAGCGTCTCGCGGGTCTTGTTGCCGGCGTTGGTGCGGATGGTGAAGCTGATCGGCTTGCCGTCCTTGGCGTAGATGCCGTCAGCGCCCTTGGCGTAGCCCGCCTCCACGAGGAGAGCCTCGGCCTTGGCCTTGTCGTAGGGGTACTGGTTCAGGGTCGCCGGGTCGGGGTAGGCCCACTGCACCGGAACGTGGTGCGAGACCTGCTTGAACCCTTCGCCGAACAGGACGCTCTTGATCACGGTGTCCATGTCCAGTCCGTAGGCGAGCGCCTGGCGCACGCGCTTGTCAGCGAATGCGGGGACCGACTGGCTGTCGGTGCGCCACCCGATGTAGGTGTACCCGAGGTTCGGGTACTTGGTGACGTTGACGTTCTCCTGCCGCTCCATGTCGGCGAGGTCCTTCGGCTCGACGCTGCCGAAGTTGAGCTCACCGGTCTTGAGCTGCGCCGTGAGAACGGTCGAGTCGGCAACCACCTTGTAGACGTACTCCTCGACGAGCGGCGCGCCCTTGAAGTAGGTGATGTTGCGGGTCAGGATGACCTGGTCACCCTGGCGCCATTCCTTGAACCTGAATGGCCCGCTGAAGACGGTCGGGGCGTTGTTCTCAGGGGCCCTGTCGATGGCGTCGGCCTGGCTGGCCACGGCGTACTTGCCGAACACGTGCGCCGGCAGGACGTAGCTGGCCAGGTTGAAGAGCGCCGGGCACGAGACCGTTGCCGTCGTGACCGTGAACTTCTTGGGGTTCGCGGCGTCGATCTTGACGCCCGCGATCTCGGTGGCCGTGCCGCCCGTCGGGTTCGTCTCCGACTGCGGCAGGAACTCCTTCCAGCCGACGATGTCGGCGAAGAGGGACTTGCGGACCGTGACCTTGCTCAGGGCCACGAGCTTCTTGGCGACGTACCAGTCCTCGGCGATGACCGGCTTGCCATCGCTCCAGTTGGCCTTGGCGTCGATCGTGAAGGTGTAGGTCTTGCCGTCGGGCCCGACCTCGAACGTCGCCATGTTGGGCTTGGGCTCACCGTTGTCCTTGTCGGCCGAGATGAGGCCCGCGTAGATGAGGTCCGTGATCCGTGCCGACGGGGTGTCCGACACGAGGATCGGGTTGATCGTGCGGATGTCCGAGAACGTCCCCTCGATGATCCGGCCACCCGCTACCGGCGCCGGGGTGGCTGCGGCGGTCGGGCTCGTGCCGGTAGTGGGCGACGCGCCCGGTGGGGTCGCGGTGGGGCCACAGGCTGCGGCCACCAGGGAAAGGACGCCTACGAAGATCGCGCTTCGCCAGACTCGCTGGTGCTCCTTCAAAAGTCCCCCTCCTTGCTGCGTTTAGGTGCGTTGCTGCTGCGTGCCAGCTGCGTTGCTGCTGCGCGGAGTCTAGACGCGGGCGCCGCCGAGCCACGGCGCCCGCCTCTACCCCACTACCGCCGGTCGGGCCGGGGCGTTCAGTTCTAGGAGCTGCCCTTCATCCGGGGGTCTAGGGCGTCTCGGAGGCCGTCCCCGAGGAAGGTGAAGGACAGCATCACGACGGAGATGCACATGGCCGGCAGGAGCACCGGCCAGGGGGTCGTCGAGAAGACCTGGTAGCCCTCGTTCATCATCGAGCCCCAGGTCGCGGTGGGGGGCTTGATGCCGATCCCGAGGAAGCCGAGCGTCGCCTCGGCCAGGATCGCGCCGGGGATGGCGAACGCGACGGCGACGATGACCGGGGACAGGACGTTCGGGAACAGATGGCTGCGCATGATGCGCACATCGCTGGCCCCGATCGTCCGCGCCGCCTCGATGTACTCCTTCTCCTTGAGCGATAGGACCTGGCCGCGGACCAGCCGGGCCATGCCGACCCAGTTCACGATCGCGATCGCGACGAAGAGGAGGATCAGCCCGCCGAGGAGCTCACCCACGAAGTGGTTACGCAGCGTGGCCATGATGATGATGATGAAGAGCAGGTCCGGGAAGGCGTAGATCACGTCGGTCAGGCGCATCAGGAACTGATCAGTGCGCCCGCCCTTGTAGCCGGCCAGCATGCCGACGCTGACGCCGATCATGAACACGAGCGCCACCGGTACGAAGCCGACGATCATCGAGACGCGCGCGCCCCAGATGAGGCGGCTGAGGATGTCCCGGCCGATCTGATCGGTGCCGAGCGGGTGGTCCGTGTTCACGTACTTCGGGTCACCCCACAGCGGCTCACGCAGTGTCGGGTGGTCTGCGCCCGCGGTCGATGTCGACGTCGGGTCGTACGGCGCGATGATGGGGGCGAAGGCGGCAAGCACTGCGGCGAGCACGATGATGAACAGGCCGAGCATGGCCGCCTTGTTCTTCCGCAGGCGCTCGAGCGCGTCCTGAGCCAGCGACCGCTGCTTGCGGCTCAGGACGTTGAGCGAGGCCGCGCGCTCCTGTCCGGTGAGCGGGCGCTCGGCGGTCGTCACAGGATCACTTCCCTACCTTGATGCGGGGGTCCAGCAGACCGTAGACCAGGTCGACCGTCAGGTTCGCGATGGCGATGATGAAGGCGAAGAGCAGGAACACGCCCATGATCACGGGGTAGTCGCGCTGAAGGATGCTCCGGACGAACTCCCGTCCGATGCCCGGCACCGAGAAGACCGTCTCGATCAGAAAGGACCCCGTGATCAGGAACGCCGTGAACGGCCCGAGGACGGTCGCGACCGGGATCATCGCGTTCTTCATCGCGTGCCCGACGATCACGGTCTGCTCGCGAAGGCCCTTGGCGCGCGCGGTCCGCACGTAATCCTGGCGGATCGCCTCGAGCATGCTGGCCCTGGTGATGCGGGTCAGGAAGGCCATCGGCCCGAGCGACAGGATGATGGTGGGGAGGATCATCTTCTCGGGCGTGCCCCAGCCGAAGACAGGTACCAGCCTCAGGTTCACGGCGAAGATGTAGATAGCGAAGATCGCGAGGACGAACGACGGCACGGTGGTCCCCACCGTGGCGAAGAGCAGGCTCCCGTAGTCGACGGCCGTGTTGTGGCGGAGCGCGCTGATCACGCCCAGCGGCAGGGCGATCAGGAGCGCGAGCACCAGCGCCTGGAGCCCGAGCTGGGCGCTCACGGGGAACTGCTGCTTCACGATGTCCGCCACGGTGCGGTCGCGGACCAGGCTCGAGCCGAAGTCGAAGCGCACCGCGTTCCCGAGGAAGAGCACGAACTGCTCGTGCATCGGCTTGTTCAGGCCGTAGAGGGTGTTGAGGCGCTCGATGGTCGCCGGCGGCAACGGACGGTCCTGGTTCCGGCCGAAGGGGCTGCCGGGAGCGGCATGGGCCAGGACGAAGGTGATGAGCGCAACGAAGAAGAGGGTGGGGATCAGGAGAAGCAGACGCTGGATGGCGTAGCTGGTCACTGCCGGTCCTGCACTCCTCTTGGCGGTTACCGCGTCCTAGCGTCCACGGTACCGGAGCGCGAGCCGGGCCGGCCAAGTTGGCCGGCCCGGCTGAGATCGTTCCCTTAGCTGGGTCTAGTGCTTCGCGATGTAGATCTCGTTCTTGCCGAGGCCCGTGATGCCACGGGCGCTGATCTGCAGCCCCTTGACCCACGGCTTGATGAGGGCCTTGCTCTGTGAGTAGAAGACCCAGGCCGCCGGAGCGTCATTGCTTAGGATCTTGCCGGCCTCTAGGTAGAGCGGGCCGTACTTCGCCGGGTCGCTCTGCTTGTCCGCGTCCGCGGTCTTGGCGTCGAACGCGGCGCTGCTGTAGCCGGTGCGGCCGGCCGACACGTTGCCGGTGGTCCACACGGTCGAGTGCCAGTTCTGCTCGTGCGGGAAGTCAAGGCACCAGCCGAGGAAGAACAGCTGTGGCGTGGTCTCGGCCTCCTTCACCAGCTGGGTGTAGACGGTGCTCTCGACCGGGTCGAGCGAGATCTCGACACCGAGGTTCGTCTTCCACTGCTGCTGCACCCACTCGGCGCGGAGCTTGTTCAGGTTGTTGGACGAGTAGGTGAACTTGATCGCCGGAAGACCCGCAACGTTCGCGTACTTGGACTCGCTGATGAGCTTCTTGGCGGCCTCCACGTCGAAGGCCTGGACCTTGTCCGTGTTGTCGTAGCCGGGCTGGCCGACCGGGATGAACCCGCCGTCAGCCGCCTTGCCGATGCCTGCCTGCACGTTCTCAACGAAGGAGGCACGGTCGAACGACTTGGCGAAGGCCATACGGACCTTCAGGTCGTCGAACGGGGCCTTCCGGATGTTGAAGCCGTAGTAGTAGGTGCAGTCGCCAGGGACGTCGACGCTCTGAGCCTTGAGGGCGGCGTCGCCATCGACGGCGCGGAGGTTCTCGGCGGTGATCGCGGTGATGTCGAGGTCGTCGGCCTGGTAGGCCGCGAACGCGACGGCGGTCTCGTTGATCATGACGTACTTCCATGACTTCAGCTTGACCGGGAGGCGGTAGTTGTCGTTCCGCTCCAGGACGATCTCCTGGTCGTGGACCCAAGACGTGAGCTTGAAGGGGCCGTTGCCGATGTAGGTGGCCGGGTCAGCGGCCCAGTTCTCGCCGCCCTTGGTCACGTCGGACTCACGCACCGGGTAACCGACCCAGAGCGTGGTGATCGACGGGAAGTACGGTGCGGGCTCGGCGGTGGTGAACTCGATGCGCTTGTCATCGAGCGCCTTGACGCCGAGTGCGGCCTTCGCGGCCTGCTGCTCGGCGGCCGTCGCCTTGGTGATGTCCATCGTGTTCCAGTCGGCGCAGCCGGCGATGATGTGCAGCACGTAGGCGTATTCACCGGCGGTCACTGGGTCACAGCTGCGCGTGTACGCGTATGCGAAGTCCTTGGCGGTCAACGGGGTGCCGTCAGAGAACTTGAGGCCATCGCGCAGCGTGAACGTGAACTTCGTGAGGTCGGCTGAGATCTCCGGAGCGGCAGCTGCGGCGCCGGGGATCGTCTTCAGGGTCTTCGGGTCGAGGGTCATGAGACCTTCGAAGACGGCCGTGATGACGTTGATCTCGCCGACGAACGAAGCCTTGTGCGGGTCGATCGTGTCCGGGTCCGATCCGAGGTTGGTGATCAGCTGGGCATCCGGGTCCTGGTCGCCGGCGGCCGCCGCTGGGGACGTGCCGGGCGATGCCTGGGTACCGGTCGTCGGGCCGGGCTGACACGCCGACACGACGAGCGCGAGCGCGGTGAGAAGCGCGAGCAAAGACCATGGACTTCTGCGCTGCATTCGTTCCTCCCTAATTTGGGTCGCGCGAAAAAGACGTGGATGCCGGACTAGCGCCCGGCGGCGGCCGGTCCCGTAGGGCCGGAGGCGAGTGACGCTCCCTTCGCCTCCTTCCTCTCTAAAGGTCTCCCGGCGGCTGCACGCCGAGATGGCTCGGGGCGATCAGTGTAGGGCTAACCCGGGAAGTGGCAGGCCGCCCAGTGCCGCGGCGCGTGCTCGATGAACTCCGGGTCCACCTCGGAGCAGATCTGCTGGGCCTTCCAGCAGCGCGTGTGGAAGCGGCAACCGGTCGGTGGGTTCACGGGGCTCGGGACGTCGCCGGTGAGGATGATCCGTTTCCGCTTGGCCTCGACCACCGGGTCGGGGATCGGCACGGCGGACAACAGGGCCTGGGTGTAGGGATGCAGAGGTTTTTCGTATAGCTCGACCCTGTCCGCAAGCTCAACGATCTTGCCCAGGTACATGACCGCAACGCGGTCGGAGATGTGCCGGACGACGGACAGGTCGTGGGCGATGAACAGGTAGGTCAGCTGGAACGTCGACTGGAGCTCCTCGAGCAGGTTGATGATCTGCGCCTGGATGGACACGTCGAGGGCCGAGATCGGCTCGTCCGCGACGATGAACTGGGGCTCGACGGCGAGCGCGCGCGCCACGCCGATGCGCTGGCGCTGGCCGCCCGAGAACTCGTGCGGG
>CAZTAI010000060.1:0-9099 GCA_964611555.1 uncultured Chloroflexota bacterium
GTGCAGCGCGCCGCAGCACGCCTGGCCCGGAACATCCACGACCTCGACGCCGAGGCGCGTGAGCACCCTCGCCGCGGCGGTGTGGACATCGCCGTACGCGACGCGCATGACGCAGCCGAGCAGCAGTGCGACACGCGCGACCGGAGCCGCTGGGGCTACCGGAGCGCGGTAGCGCGGACGGCCCAGCGGCGGATACAGCGACTCGAGACGCCGGAGGCGCGGAGGCAGAAGGCGCAGCGCGCCGCTCTTCCGAAGGAGGGTTCGCAGGCCACTCTTCTCGTAGAGCGATCCGACACGGCCCAGGAGGTCGAGCACGCGCGGGCGCGTCAGGACGCCGCGCAGCAGCAGGTCGCGCAGCCGGGTCCGGCGGCCCCCCGCGCGCTCCTGCTGGTCGAGGCTCGCGCGGGTGAGCTCCAGGAGGCTGCCGTAGGCCACGCCGGACGGGCAGACGGCCTCGCACGCGCCGCAGCCGAGGCAGCGGTCGAAGTGGAGCTTGACGCCCTCGGTCATCTCGATCCGACCGGTCGCCAGCGCGCCCATCAGGTGGATCCGTCCGCGCGGCGATTCGGTCTCGAGCCCGGTGAGCTGGTACGTCGGGCAGGCCTCGAGGCACATGCCGCAGTGGATGCACTGCTGGAGGTCGTCGGATGAGAGCGCCAGACGGCCCGGCGCTTCGGTGGTCACAACTCCAGTGTGGGTCAGGGCATTCGGCCCGGAGCCAGCACTCCGTTCGGGTCGAACGCGGAGCGCAGCCGCCGGGCTATCTCGAGCGGCAGCCGCGGCGTGCCCCAGGTGCCGACCGCCCGCCGGAGGTCCGCAGGCGCGCGCTCGACGACGAGCGCGCCGCCGCTCTTCTCGAGACCCGCGCGCACGCTGCGGACATGGTCGGCGTCGACGGTGCTGTCGAGGATGTACATGACGTCGACCCCGGGGTACCAGACCGCGCGCTCCGGATAGATCTCGATCTGCTCGCTCGGCGGCCAGGCCGCTCGCAGCGAGATCGGCGAGCGAGCGGGCAGGGACGCGAGGCGGGGCCACACGTCGCTGGATGCCTCGACGAATGGTGCATATCGCAGCATCGCGGTCCGGAGACGCTCCACCGCAGCATCGACGCCGGCCAGGCGCACGTACAGCGCGGTCCAGGTGGGGCACAGCTCTTCGTCGACGTCACCCATGAGGACGGCCAGCGCGTCGAGGGGCAGCTTCGCGTTCGTCAGCTCGCGTGCGGCGCGGTAGCCCATCGAAGGATCCGGTAGATCTGCCCGTAGCGTGATCGTGCGCTCCGGGATCGGGTCCAGCTTCAGCGTGAGCTCGACGAGGGCGACCAGCGTGCCGAAGGAGCCGCTGTACAGACGAGTGAGGTCGTAACCCGTCACGTTCTTGACCACGCGGCCGCCCGCGTGCGTGAGGGTCCCATCACCGAGCACGGCGCTGCAGCCGATGGTCCGGTCTCTCTGGTGGAAGTACCGGAGCCGCGACGGTCCGGATGCCGCGCTGGCGATCGTCCCGCCGACGGTCGCGCGCTCCGGATCGGCGACCTCGACCGGCCAGCGCTGGCCGTGCGGCGCGAGCGCGGCGGCCAGCTCCGACATCGTCGTGCCGGCCAGGACCGTGACGGTCAGGTCCGCCGGCTCGTGCGCGATCACGCCCCGGAGGCCGCTCAGGTCGAGCGCGAGGTCGTACCGGTCCGGCGCGTCTCCGACCGCGATCTGCGTGCCGCCGCCCCAGATCACGAGCGCCTCGTGCGCCGCGTTCGCCTCGCGGATGGCCGTCACGACGTCATCGACCCTGGTCGCGGCCAGGTGACGCTTCGGCAGGGCGCCATCGATGCCGAAGGCGGCAAGGCCCGTGGCCACGGTCACACCCACATGTCGCCCGCGAGAGCGCGCTTCGTCCGCGTGGTCGAGATCTCGGCGCACCGCTCGCCTCCCGGGAGGACTTTGCCGGGGTTCATGCGCATCTCGGGATCGAAGGCCTCGCGCGCCCGCCGCATGGCGGCCAGATCGTCCTCGCTGAAGACCCAGTGCATGAACTCGTCCTTCTCGATGCCGATCCCGTGCTCGCCGGACAGCATCCCGCCGGCCTTCACCGCGATCCGCAGGATCTCAGCGCTGGCCTTCATCACGCGCTCGATGGGCTCGGTGCGCGCGTCGAAGAGCAGGATGGGGTGCAGGTTCCCGTCGCCGATGTGGAACATGTGCGCGGTCACGTACCCGTAGCGCTCGGCGACGGCGTTCACGTCGCGCAACACGTCGGGGATGCGCGTGCGCGGGACGACAGCGTCATGCAGGTAGTTGTTGGGCTTGATGCGGGCGAGTGCCGCGTAGCCGAGCTTCCGTGCCTTCCAGAGGAGCTCTCGCTCTTCCGCCGTGGCCGCCGTGCGCATGCCGAACGCGCCCGCAGCAGTGCAGAGGGCTTCGATCCGGGCGACCTGCACGGTGCACTCCTCGATCAGCCCCTCGACCTCGACGAGCAGGAGCGAGCCGGCCTCCTCCGGGAGATGCGCGTCGAACGCCGCGTTCAGCGCCTGCATCGTGGTCCGGTCGAGCATCTCCATCGCGGCCGGGATGATCCCCGCGGCGATCACGCGGCTGGCCGCCAGGGCTCCAGTCTCGATGTCCGGGAAGAGCGCCAGGAACGTGTGGACGTGCTCAGGGACGGGAAGCAGGCGGACCCACGCCTTCGTGACGATCCCGATCGTCCCCTCGCTGCCGACGATGAACGGAACGCAGTCGTAGCCTGGTAGGTCCGGCACCCGACCGCCGAATGAGGCGATGGTGCCGTCAGCGAGCACCATTTCGATCCCGAGGACGTGCTCGACGACGGATCCGTACTTGAGCGCGTGCGGACCGCCGGCGTTGTTGCCGATGTTCCCGCCGATGGTCGAGACCCGCTGGCTCGAGGGGTCGGGCGCGAAGAAGAGACCGTGCGCCCGCGCCGCGTTGGAGAGCTCGAGGTTGACGACGCCCGGCTCTACGAACGCCGCGCGGCTCTCGACGTCTATGGCCAGGATCTTTCGCAGGCGCGAGGTCGAAACGACCACGGCACCGCCGCACGCGACCGATCCTCCCGCGAGGCCTGTGCCGGCTCCGCGCGGAACGACCGCGACCCCGGCCTCGCGCGCCGCGCGCACCACGGCCGCCACTTCCTCGGCTGTCCCCGGCACGACGACCGCGCCGGGCGCATTGCGGTCGAACCCGGCGTCGTATTCGAATACGAGGAGGTCCTCTGGTGTGGAGAGGACGTTCTCGGGGCCGCAGATCTCCTCGAGGCGCTCGATCAGTTCGGTCACTGACTCGCTCCGGCCGCTAACGCGCTCATCGCTCGGCCACTCGAGTGGAGCATATCGACGGGGCCACGCTCGACCGCGCGAGTATCAAGCGTGGTCTTCGATCCAGACCGCCCCGTCCTCGCCGTGCTCCTTCTTCCAGATCGGGACATCACGCTTCAGCTCGTCGATAGCCGCGCGGGCCGCGGCGAACGCGGCTTCGCGGTGCGGGGCGCCAGCCGCCACCACGACCGCGATCTCCCCGATCCCGAGGTCCCCGATGCGGTGGTGCATCGCGACGCGCGCGGGCGCGTGCTCGCTCTCCAGCCGATCCGCGATCTCCCGCATCCGCCGCTCCGCCATCTCGGCGTAGGCCTCGTACTCGAGGTGCGTGACGCGCACGCCGCGGCTGCGGTCCCGGACCGTTCCGAGGAACACCGCGACCCCTCCGAACGAGTCATCGCGGACCGCGGCGATCACGTCGTCGACCGATAGTGGCTCCGTCCCGATCGCGATGCGCGCCACCGCGCCGGTCGCGCCGCCCGACACGGGCGGTATGAGGGCGAGCTCGTTCCCGTCGTGCAGCTCGGCGTCGGCGTCGACGTACTCCCGGTCGCGCGCGAGCAGCAGCGCGGCCCTCCCCCCGCCAACGAGCGGGTGCATGCGCATGATCTCGGTCACCGCGTCGCGCGCGCGCGCGCCGTCGGGCAGCTCGAGCTGGATGTGGCCCACGCCCGCGGCCTCGCGATAGGAGGCGAACAACCGCACCAGCACGCGGATCACACGCCGAGTTTATTGGCTTAACCTGCGTCTTCCATGGATCTCGGCGCGGCCGTGCCCGCGCTGGCGCTCACCGCCTTCCTCCTGCTGGCCAACGCCTTCTTCGTCGCGGCCGAGTTCGGCCTGGTCCGCGTCCGCGAGACACAGCTGAAGGAGCTAGCCGAGGCGGGCAGCAGCCGAGCGCGCCTGGGGCACCACCTCAGCCGCAACATCGACTCGTACCTGTCGGCCTGTCAGGTCGGGATCACCGCCGCGTCCCTGGCCCTGGGTATCGTCGGCGAGCCGGCGGTCGCGAGACTCATAGCGCCGCTCTTCGGGTGGCTGATCGCCCTCTCGGAGACGGCGTTCCACATCGTCAGCTTCGCCATTGCCTACGGCGTGATCACCTACCTGCACATCGTCGTGGGGGAGCAGGCTCCGAAGTACTTCGCGATCCAGCAGGCGCTGCCAACGACGCTCTGGAGCGCCTACCCGCTCCACATCTTCTACCGGGCGACCTACCCGTTCATCTGGGTCGTCAACCACAGCGCCAACGCGCTCCTCAAGGCGCTCGGCATGAAGCAGTCGGACATGGCGGAGGCGTACAGCGAGGAAGAGCTGAAGATGCTCGTGGCCGTCGCCAGCCGCAGCGGTGTACTGCAGGAGTCCGAGCGGGTGCTGCTGGACCGCGCGCTGGACTTCGCCGACACGCTCGTCCGTCAGGTGATGGTGCCGCGCACCGAGATCGTGGGCATCGACGAGACGGCCACCCTGCGCGAGCTTCGAGACCTGGCGCGCGGCCGGCCGTTCACGCGCTTCCCGGTCTTCCACGAGGACCTCGATCACGTCGTCGGGGTGATCCACATCAAGGACCTGGTTCCCGCGCCCGACCTCTCGCGACCGGTCGGCGAGGTCATGCGGAAGCCGCTGTTCATGCCTGAGACGACCGGGCTCGACCGTGCCCTCGCCGAGTTCCGGCGCCAGCGGCTGCAGATGGCCATCGTCGTCGACGAGTTCGGTGGCACTGCCGGCCTCGTCACCCTCGAGGACGTCTTCGAGCAGCTCGTGGGCGAAGTTCAGGACGAGTTCGACCGGGAGACCCCGGCATTCCGGTCAGAGAAGGACGGCACTTGGCTGGTTGACGGGCTGGGCTCCCTGGCCGAGCTCCGCGAGCGCCTGGGCCTCGAGCTCGAGGACGCGCCTTACGACACCGTCGGCGGCCTGGTCTTCGGGCGGCTAGGGCGTCTCCCGAAGGTGGGCGACGCCGTCGAGGTCGAGGGGCGCCGCTTCGTCGTGAGCGCTCTCGATGGCCGGCGGGTGTCACAGGTCCGCGTCGAGCGGGCTGCCGGGAAGGGTCGGGCGTGAGCGCGGTCGACCCGCTAGCGCTCCGCCGTGTCGCCGGCCGCTTCGCGACCGGGGTCACCGTGGTCACGACGGTCCACCGGGACAGCCTGTGCGGGATCACGGTCAACAGCTTCACCACGGTCTCGCTCCGGCCGCCGCTCGTCCTCATCTCGATCTCGAAGAAGGCTCGGGCACATGCCTGCTTAGAGGGCTCGGGCCGGTTCGCCGTCAATGTCCTGGCGGAAGGTCAGGAGCACCTCGCGCGCCTCTTCGCCAGCCTCGCGGAGGACAAGTTCGCCGGCGTGCGCTATCGCCTCTCGCCGTCCGGCCAGCCGCTGCTCACCGGCACTCACGCCTGGCTCGACTGCGAGATCGCCGGCCGTCGCAACGGCGGCAGGACGCACACCCTCTACACCGCCACGGTGACCGCGGTCGGTGCGGGCCGCGGGAGTCCGCTGATCTTCCACCGGCGCGCGTACGCATCCATCGCACGCTGAACGCAACAACACCTCCTCACGCCCGTTACCCGATCGTTGGTCCGAGCGGCGGCACGCTCGCGCCTCTGGCACGGCGGGTGCGTTCGATGGGATCGACGAACGTTAAGGAGGCACCAGGTGGACGTGATCGGGACCCTCGGAAGCGACGCCGCGCTGCTCCTGTTCTCGGCTGCCGGGCTCGTCGCGACGATGGTCGCCATCCTCTTCGACACCCGGAGCCAGCGCACGGAGCTGGCGAACGCGAACGTCCGCGCCGAGACCTAGGCCGCTCCTCTAGCGGGGCAGTACCGCGTCGACGACGGCCCGCACGAAGGTCCCCAGCTCGGAGAAGCGGTCGCCCCACCAGTCCTGGCTCCGAGGATCGAGCAGCACCAGCAGCGCCACCGTCAGGACGACGACAAGCGCGCTGATGGCCAAGAACGCGAGCACGTTCCACCGGAAGGTGGGCCGCTGGGCCACCCTAGGCGTGACGGAGTCGGGCGACGAGGTTGTCGAGGCGTGCACGTGAGATCGTCAGGAACTTTGCCAGATTCTGCTTGTCGCCCTCGCCGACACCCTCGGAGCTCTCGAGCGCCCGAGCGAGTTCGGCGAGCGCCTCGTTCAGCTTGCGCGTCCCGGTGATGAGAGCGTCATCGCGGAGCGGAGGCGGACCCTCCTTCTCCTCCCTGACCGGGCGGGCGTCGGGGTCGATGATCTTCTGGACACGCTCGTGGAGCTTGAGCAGCGTGAGCTCGCCTGCGAGGACCCGCTTCACCAGGGCCTTGCGGCGACGCTTGTCCTCGAGCTTCATCAGCTCGTATGCGGCGGTGATCGTGTCGTAGCGCTGAGCGACCATCTCGCGCACGTCGTCCGGGGCGTTGGCCAGACGGAGACGGTTCTCCACGTAGCCCTTGTCCTTGCCGAGCTTCCCGGCGAGACCGCGGATGGAGTACCCGAGCTCGGTCGTCATCTTGTGGTAGATGAACGCCTCGTCGAGCGGAGATAGGTCCTCACGCTGAAGGTTCTCGATGAGAGCGATCTCGAGGGCCGTGGCGTCGTCGAACCTCTCGACGATCGCGGGCACCGTCTCGCGCCCGGCGATCCTCGAGGCCCGCCAGCGCCGCTCACCGGCGATGATCTCGTAGCCGTCACCGGCCGGGCGCACCAGGATCGGCTGGAGCACGCCGTGCTCGGTGATGGAAGCGGCCAGCTCCTGCAGCGTCTCCTCGACCCACGTCATGCGGGGCTGCGAAGGATTGGGCCGGATCTTGTCGATCGGGATCTCGCGCACCGCCGTGGGCGTGCGCGCGGACAGCAGGGTGATGATCCCGGCCTGCGTCTCGGTCTCTTGCTGGAAGATGCGGCTGCCAGCGTCGCGGAACGACTTTCCGCGCCTGTCCTTCGTGCTAAGCATGGGTCACCTCTTTCGCGAGCTCTAGGAAGCTCTTCGCCGCTTCCGAGCGGGCGTCGTACGTGGTGATCGGCACACCCGCGGTGGGGGCCTCGCCGATCTTCACGGACTGGCGGATAACGGTGCGGAAGACGCGGTGGTCACCCGTGTCCTTGAGGGACTCGAGCATGTCGCGCCCCAGGATCGTCCGGCTGTCGTAGAACGTCGGCAGCAGGCCAAGCACCTGGAGCTTCGGGTTCAGCCGCAACTGCACCGTCTTGATGATCTTCAGGAGCGCGGCGACGCCCTTCAGCGAGTAGTACTGCGTCTGCACCGGGATGATCACGCCGTCCGCGGCGACGAGCGCATTCAGCGTGAGCAGCCCGAGCGTCGGAGGGCAGTCGATCAGGACGTGCGAGTAGCGCTCGGCGATGTCCGGCGTGAACTTGTCGCGCAGCGCCATCTCGCGTCCGATCGCGGTCATGAGCTCCATCTCCGCGGCGGACAGGTCGATCGTCGTCGGTGCGACATCGAGCCGCTTGGTCTTCGTCTCGCGTATGACGGAGGCGAGCGTCACGTCCGGCTCGACCATGACCTGCGCCATCCCGCGGTCGACGCTGTTGAGGTCGATGCCCAGGCCGACGGACAGGTTGCCCTGCGGATCGAGGTCTACACATAGGACCTTCTGGCCCAGCTCGGCGAGCGCGCCGCCGAGGTTGATCGCGCAGGTGGTCTTGCCGACCCCACCTTTTTGATTCGCGATAGCGATGATGCGTCCCAACGCGCCTCCCATGGCGAGACTCGGCCAGTCTCCCCATGCGCGCGCAGAACGCGTGCGTCCAGCCGTGAGTCACTATAGAGCACGCATTACGGCCCGTAGCTCAGTGGTAGAGCGGCATGCTCATAACTTGCTGGTCCCAGGTTCGATCCCTGGCGGGCCGACCGAGGTGCAAGAGCGGAGGAGGGACAGCTGGTCGGTCTACCGGACGTCCAGCGGGCCCGAGAGGTGGTCGCCCCTCACATCCAGCGCACGCCGCTCCTGTCCAGCCGCTCCCTCGGCGAGCGCATCGGCGCCCAGGTCTGGCTGAAGGCCGAGAGCCTCCAGCGCACCGGCTCCTTCAAGCCCCGCGGCGCGACGTACGCGGTGGCGACGATGCCTTTGGCGGACCGCGAGCGCGGGATCGTAACGATGAGCGCCGGCAACGCCGCCCAGGCCATCGCCTACGCCGGCCGGGCGGTCGGGGCGCGCGTCGTGGTGGCCATGCCCGAGTCGGCACCGGCGACGAAGGTCGCAGCCACGCGCGGCTACGGCGCCGAGGTCCGGTTCGCGGCCGACGCGACGAAGCTGATGCCGATCGTCCGGGAGCTCGAGGCCACCGGGATGCGCTTCCTTCACCCCTTTGATGACGACGCCATGATCGCCGGCCACGGGACGGCCGCCCTCGAGATCCTCGAGGACCTGGCCGACGCCGACCGCATCGTCGTTCCCGTGGGCGGAGGAGGCCTGATAAGCGGCATCGCGGTCGCGGCGACCGCCCTGCGCCCCAGCATCCGGATCGTGGGAGTGGAGCCGGAGGGCGCGCCGGGGATGCGCCGGGCCCTCGATGCCGGGCACGTCGTGCCGCTCGAGCGGCCCAGCACGATCGCCGACGCTCTGGCCGCGCCGTTCGCCGGCGAACGGACGCTCGAGATCGTCCGGAGGCTCGTCGAGGACGTCGTGCTGGTGACGGATGAGGAGATCGCCGAGGGCGTGCGGTGGCTCGCCGCCCGCAGCCGGCTGATCGTGGAGCCCGGCGGCGCCGCGGCTGTCGCCGCGCTGCTGGCTGGCTGGCAGGTCGTCCAGGCCAACGCCCGGACGCAGA